>NZ_JBSSFD010000017.1:0-83386 GCF_054062295.1 Lysinibacillus sp. TE18511 | reverse complement strand
GGCCCGAGACCCTGGAGCGAGCAACGCGAGTGAAGCGGCTCATCGGACGCCCCCAGGAAGCTCTGCTCTGCGCGAAAGCGAAGCGTCAGCGGCAATGTTTTATCTGTGCGAAAGCGAAGCGTCAGCAACAAAGCGCCCAGTCGGAACGGAAATCAACCACACGTTATGGCGATGAGCCTTATTTTAGTAAAAAATGGAACTTCGACGCGATTCAATCGTATACTTAGTAAGGAACATTAAATCTGAAGAGTAGGGGGGATTATATGAGTAGGAAAAATATAACTGTTATGATAGTGACATTTATTCTAGAAGTTATTATTACGTATTTTATTGCCTCATTTTTCTCTGTAAGATTCATCGAAGTAATGTTTTTTACTGGTATGGCTTTTGCTGGAGGAACGTTTTACTTTTCAAGTAGTGGTGGAGCAATGTCTAGGTTATTTGCTTCACAAGTTAGTGGGAGAACAGGTATTATTCAGAAAAGAGAACGCTTCACTTATACAATAGGTCCAGTATTTACTGCTTCATTTATCTTCTTTTTAATTGGATTATTATTCTTTATCCTACTTGTTTGGGGAGTAATTCCGCCAAGCGAAACTTAAATTATATACTAAAACAGGAGCTTTAATTGAATAATTCCTATAGAGACCTCTTCGTGATGAACTACACCTCAATTGTTTGACACTAACTAACGATTGGAGATGCAGTTCATGATGGGGGTTTTTGTCTATTTGTTAAAGCAATTTTTTTGTTTACTGGCTTTTTTTGTATTTACTTCGATAGCATTTGGACTTTTAAAAATACCAGTGTTAGTTAGTTCAATAAGCAACATAAATCCTTAATTTTATAAAATGTCGAAAAATGACGAATGATTATGATAGTAATTTACACCTAGATTTGTAAGAATTGTAATAAGGTTAGACGGAATGTTAATTAAGGAATTTTTGTACTATAATTCTATTTCGTTAAATCTAGTAACATACATTTTTAGAAGATAAGTATTTGGAGGGAATTAAGGTAATGAAGAAAGCTTTATTATTACTACTAGCCGTTATGCTAGTTGGATGTTCTGGAGAAGGAACAGAGAAGAAAAAAGAAGAAAATGTAAAAAAAGAAGAGGTCGTAAAGGAAGAGAAAGTCGTTCCTGTAAAATTTGAAGAGGTTGATCCTGAATCAAAAGCTACGGTAGAAAAGTTTGTTAAAAAATATAATGTAAGAGTTGAGTTATATAAAGAGGATACAGAATTACCGATAGAATTAGAGAGAATTCCAGAACCAATAACTAGTGAACTGAAGGAAGAGAAGAAAATTTTCTCACAGACTCTATTAGAAACTGATTTTAAAAAATATAAGGGTCATTATAAAATAGTCGCTAAGTATAATATGGATAAAAAATTAATTGGATATAATATTTCTGTAGAAGCAAGCCCTGCAGATGAAGTGAATGATGAGGGAGATGAATGGACAGAAGGGTTTTTATCTGCTATGTCAACAACTGATGCAATAGGGTTAAGTATAGATAAATTTGATGTACATTTAAGTAAAGCTTTAGATGAGGAGAAAGACACTCATTCATATATTGATTCTAATTATAAGGTAACTATTCTGTTGCCTGACATTGATTTAGGGAAATTTGAAATTAATTATGATTTAACAAAGTAGTACAAAAAGCATCTCTAATGAGCTACACCTCAATTGTTAGACACAGTTGAGATACAGTTCAAGGGATGCTTTTTTGCTGTCACTGTTTTTATTTTTATTGGCTTTAGAGCCCGCAATTAGAAGTAACGTGAATCATCGAAATCGATTTCAACACTATAATTCTTTGCATTGATAAGATTCGATAATTTATGTGCATCTTTTTCAAGTGTAATCGCACGTTCACGGTACTCATCTGGTTCATACATAGCAATTTCATAAAGCATTGTATTTTCACCATAGCCCATGCGTACACTTTCTTTTTCATGCATGCTAAACTGTTTGCAAAGTTCGGCATCTGCACGAAGCTGTGTTGCGAGCTCAATCGCTTCAACTAAAGCCAGTTTTCCGCCTTTAAAGTCTACTGAGTTTTTTATATTTGCTTCATATACTAAACGATCCAATGTACGAACATCGAGACGTACTTGAGCTAATTCAGCTTCAATTACTTTCATTGCACGATTACTTGTTTTGGGTGTTTGTCCTTTTTCAATAGTTACGAAGGCGCTACGATGTAATTCGCTAACAAGCTCCTGAACTTTTTTTGATAAAATACTTTTTAGCTTAACGGCTTCTGCAAGATTAATCATGAAAACACGTCCTTTTACAATGTAGTAGATGGTGCTGCGTTTGATAATAAGGCTATTTTATAATCGCCGCCATGAATTTGATTAAACATTTTTCCAGCAGATGCAAGAAGTTCTTCCGCATTTTCTTCTGACAATGATGGGCGAAGGTAGAAAATATGTAGAGCCTCAGTCGTTTCTTCTGAAACAGACGTACGTTTAGAATCGACAAATGGTGACCCAAATGCTCCTTCAGCATCACCGCTATAGAGGATATTTTTTAATGAATTAAAACGCCCATTTAAGCCCTCATAGCCAGTTTCCTCGTTGCCAAGTGCAATGTCTATATTCCCTTTTAGTTTAGCTATATCATATAAGCCTACTGGAATTTCATATTGCAAGGAGAAGAAGTTATTTAAATCAACACCTGAGTGAAGCGGTGTTAAATAATTTTGCTTACTAATTCTGCGCATTAAGCTTTCTGCTGAGTGACGATAACGATTAGGATCAGCGCCAAGCTTTTTCCATAATTGTCGCCATTCAGCGATACCGTCACGTTGTGTTACAGGATTATCGTGCATTTCTAAATAGAGATTTTCCTGATACAATTGCATGCGGCCTTTAATCATTTGAGGCGATTCTGCAACGACAATTTTGGTATAATGAAAAATGCCGATTTTTAGCTCGGGATGTTGTGTCAATAGAGATTGATTAATTGAAATTTCCATAAAACATCACCTACTTTGTTTATTTCAATTATTGTACCATGTAAGGAGTTGGAAATAAAATGAACATACATGACCTACAACGTGAATTTGTGGCGTATGCAATGTCCATTGGTGTAGATAAAATTGGCTTTACAACAGCAGCTCCATTTACAGAATTAAAAAATCGACTGCGCCGCCAACAAGAGCTTGGCTATCAGTCGGGCTTTGAAGAAAGCGATATTGAAAAACGTACCGAACCCCTACAATTGTTGGAGGGAGCAGAAAGCATTGTGGCGATAGCTGTTGCCTATCCGTCGCGTATGCAAAATGCACCTGTTGGCAAGAAGGGAGCAAGGCGTGGGATTTTTTGCCGCGCTTCATGGGGTGTCGATTATCATACAGCATTACGTGAGCGACTGAAATTATTATCTGCTTGGCTTGAAGCGCGGATAGAAGGTGTACGCATTGAATCAATGGTGGATACAGGTGCACTTGTGGATAGGGCAGTAGCGGAACGCGCAGGAATAGGCTGGGGCGGGAAAAACTGCTCGATTATTACGCCTGAGTTTGGTTCCTACGTCTATTTGGGGGAGCTTATTACGAATATACCCTTCGCACCTGATAAGCCTATGGAGGATGAATGTGGAGATTGCCGTTTATGTTTAGATGTTTGTCCAACAGGTGCGTTAATCGAAGGGGGACAGCTAGACTCTCAGCGTTGTATAGCCTTTTTAACGCAAACGAAGGGAACATTGCCTGATGAGTTTCGTAGCCATATTGGTAATCGTTTGTATGGCTGTGATACGTGCCAGACCGTATGTCCAAAAAATAAAGGAAAGATTAACTGGATACACGAGGAATTTAAACCTGATCCAGAGCTAGCAAAGCCACTACTCGTGCCACTTTTAACGATTTCAAATCGTGACTTTAAAGAAAAGTTTGGACATGTCTCAGGTTCATGGCGGGGGAAGAAGCCTATTCAACGTAATGCTATTTTGGCACTCGCACATTTTAAAGAGGAGGCTGCTGTACCAGATTTAGTAGCACTTCTTAAAAAGGACGAACGACCTGTTATTCGAGGAACGGCAGCGTGGGCTTTAGGTAAAATCGGCGGGGAGCAGGCACAATCTGCATTACTTGAAGCAAAAGTAAAAGAACAAGACGAGGAAGTACTCGTTGAGATTAACAAAGGTTTACAATTTTTCAGTTAAGGAAGTGTATCGTTATGCCATTGCATATCGTTTTATATCAACCAGAAATTCCAGCGAATACAGGAAATATTGCACGCACATGTGCTGGAACAAATACCTCATTACATTTAATCCGCCCTCTAGGCTTTTCTACAGACGATAAAATGCTAAAGCGTGCGGGCTTGGATTATTGGCATAGTGTTAATGTCGTGTATCATGATTCACTAGAAGATTTTTTAGAGGCATCAAAAAATGGCGACGTTTATTTAATTGAGACATATAGTGAAGAGCCATTTACGACACATGATTTTAGTGATAAAGATCGTGATATTTACTTTATGTTTGGAAAAGAAACGACTGGCTTGCCAAAGGATTTTGCATATGAGCGTCGAGAAATGTGCTTACGCATTCCACAGAGTGACCATGTCCGTTCACTTAATTTATCGAATACAGCAGCAATTGTTATTTATGAAGCGTTGCGTCAACAGGGATACCCAGGGTTAAATTAAAAAGAGGCTGGGACATAACTGGTCAAAACCTCAAAAGCGCGGGAAATCAATTTAGAAACATTGATTTCTCGCGCTTTTCTGATGTGAAATTTTTAAATTTTATTTCTACATGCGACGGAAAGAACCCATCAAGTGACGGAAAGAACTTCGCAAGCGACGGAAAGAACCCGTCAAGCGACGGAAAGCCCGTCAAGCGACGGAAAGAACCCGTCAAGCGACGGAAGGAAACCCGTCAAGCGACGGAAGGAAACCCGTCAAGCGACGGAAGGAAACCCGTCAAGTGACGGAAAGAACTTCGCAAGCGACGGAAGGAAACCCCGTAAGCGACGGATACAATCCTCAAACTGACTGATGAATAGCCCCGCACCACTTTTAAAATTTCAATAAAACAACATTACCTGCTGGATCCTCTGTTTGGAATCCTCCATCTATATTAGTAACCGGTGCACCAATTGCACGAAGATTTTCTTTCATTGTTGCTGCTTGTTCTTCATTGTCTAGACGCAGTGAAAATGTTTTTAAGCCAACCATATTTTCACCAAGCTTTGGTGCGTTTTCAGAGTGCCAAGTGTTTAAACCGATATGATGGTGATAGCGGCCAGTTGAGATAAATAATGCTTGTGCACCGTAGCGAGTGACAACCTCAAATCCTAATCCCTTTGTATAAAATTCCTCTGCGGCAGCTAAATTAGATACTGATAAATGAATATGCCCCATAACCGTATCAGTAGGTAGACCATTCCATCTACCATCACCTTCCTCTAATATAGAGTGAATTTTAAGAGGTTCAGTAACCATATGCACTTGGTCGAATTGCCAAGTCCATTCACTTTCAGGACGATCAGCATAAACCTCGATACCGTTTTTATCAGGATCATTTAAATATAATGCTTCACTTACATCATGGTCAGATGCTCCTAAATATATGCCATTATTATGGAAATGAGAAATGATATTGGCTAAATCACGACGAGTAGGTAATAAAATTGCAAAGTGAAAAAGTCCAGTTGTTAAGCTAGTTTTTTCTTCTACTTTGTCCGGTTGGACGATTGTCAGTAAAGCCGTTTTGCCATCTGCTGTTAAAGTTGCTTTATGTGATTCCTGATGTAAAACTTTAAAGCCAATTACCTCCTGATAATAGGTTAATGAACGTTGTAAATCACTCACTTTAATTTCAACATTTGTAACATATGTGTTAGGTTTTTCATGAAAATGCATAGTAAATTACCTCCAAATATAAGTTGTATTTAATTATTAAGTTACTTTATGTAAGTAAGTTTATTTTATAAAGTGTAGAAAGTCAAGTAGTGATATTGATTCTGTCATTCACAACATTTGATGATGAGCGTTTTTTTTTTTTTTTTTTGAATTTTATCAATTTTTGCTTAATTTATAACAAAAATTGATTTTGAAACTTTTGTAAACTGGTAGCTTAAGCTTCTTCATAGGACTTTATGAGTACTTTAATGCCACTATATAAATGCAAAGTCTAATTTTACTAGGCTTCTTTTCTTTCTATATGGAAATTATTTGTGATATCAAACTCCAAGTATCTATGAGTTATCTGATTTTTCCCAAGTTTTGTTCTAATCATAACAAAACTTGATTAGGAAATATTTATTTCCAATGATATGTTGTTAACATACCCGTGGGAAAACAGAGACGGGGGGCTAAAAATTAATATTAGGTTAGGAACTATTTCAATGCAGATATGAACAAAATTAGGAATATCTAATAGTGGAGCTAATGCTGGTGGAGGATCATCATGGGCTACTACTTCTACTAGAACCAAGTATTGGGAGAATAGTAACGGAGCTAAGGAATTTCCATATAGTTCCAATGTGATTGTTTCACCTAAAGGAGATTATAGAACTGGAACTATTTCTGTTGTTAATACCGCTAAAGTAAAATTATCAGGAGATAAGAAGTCTTATGAGATTTCAGCAGGGGCATAAAAAAATATACGTAATATTATCCCTAATAACTCAAACTTCACAGACTGAAATCGACAAATAAGCCTTGATATAATTAGGAAGGCTGGCGATCCATTGCTGAAGTTGACTTTTGATTAGTTTCTGGATTTTTGTATTTGTCTTTTTTAGGGTATCTTCAAGAAGCTCGATTAATTGCTGTAAAGCGACAGCCCATTCGAGTTCATTTACTTCATCGCAAAGTTCATAGAAAATGCCACCTAATGTTCGCTGGTCGGTATGGCAGCGATTTTGCCAGGACAAAACGATATATCTAGAAAAGACAATGGTTGTGTGACTGATGAGTAAATCATAAGACATCCCTTGAAATTTTTTTTGAAGTTTCAATAATGATTTGGTTGTAAGAGCCTTCAGTTGGAGTTTAAATATACCCGGTGCAGCAGGAAATTTTTTATCTTTTACTTGTAGAGCTGATATTTATACTCAGTCTACCGGTGCTTTTAAAGGGTCAATGTATTTTTCAGGAGGGGGGACTGGTCCTGGAGTATCTGGTTTGGCTGATATAAAGGGCGTTTCTTTGACAAAAGGAGTTAGTTACCTTGCGAGATTTGCAGGAGAAGCAGTGGAATCCCCTTCTTTAAAAGTACACGCTGTAAGTTATTTAGCATATCAAAACGGAGTAGCTTTTACCTACTAGTATTTTAAAAAAGAGTGAGGTGCGAATTTTTGTTTGATTTAAATAATGCTGAAAATAATCAACTCAATTTAGAAACAACAGCTCCGTACTCTTTAAATTACTTAATATTTATACAAAACTTATTTTTAAATAATAATAATAATCAGCAGCAGTCTTTATTTCCTGATTTTAACAGTTCTGATTGGGGTATCTTACCTGAGGGTGAATTTGACATTGAGTTTAAAAAGATATGGAATGAAGTAATATATAAAAATGTGCAAAACCAATATTACGATAATAACGGTGTTTTGGAAAATGATAGTTCATTCTACCGACAACTGTTTGATAGAAATGTAAATGGAGAGTTTGGATTTTCAGAAAGTGTTAAATTATTTTTATCTTGGTGGAATGGATTCTATGGGAAAATAGCTATAGAAGGATTATTTGAAAGTGGAGGCGGACATGAAATATATAACGAGTTATCAAAGTCTCTAAAATTATATAATCTAAATAATAGTCAATTTAAGATAAATATTATTTACGATAAACAACGATTATTTTCTACAACTTATTCCTTATCTTATGCAGTTTTACCTATTCAAGAACTTTTTTTAAATAAAACAGAAATTGTACCGAATTTATTAGAAGGGTTTAAAAAACCATAATAAAACAAAAAAGGTATTGAGGTTTAAATTCCCAATACCTTTTTTTGTTTATTCCAATATGGTGTAGTTAATGGTAATAGTAAGTTACGTACTTATCTATTTAGAAGTTAATATCTCAAACTTCGCAGCTAGATAAACTAGCTCAAAACAGATGGCTGTAGGTTGCACTTTAATGGATTTATGTTTCTTGACACTATTTTTAGGTATACAAAAAGCACCTCTTTCTTGTGATTGCTAGAAAACACTACCAAGCAGAAGAGGTGCTCCCACTATGATAGAACGACCAAAATAATCAACTACCAAAAGAAATTTATCACGTCTTTCATGAATTAGAAATCAATAAACATCTAAGAAACGCAGGGATTATAAAAGGATTTGGCTTTTCGACAAGCTATTTATTTCAACTTGTCTTTTGCCTCGTATTCCAACACAAAAGCCGGTTTACCTTGCTTCAAAGTAAAAAAGGTGACCAATATCCAGGAAAAGATACGGTTTATCGTTTCCTAAACTATTCGAAATTTGCATGGCGTCGATTTCTCACTCTATTCAGTGCACATACGATTCAAAAAGTGAGTGTGCTTACCAACGCAGATCGACCAAAAGTACTCATTGTAGATGATTCCATGTATGACCGTAATCGCAGTAAAAAGGTAGAACTACTAGCGCGCTGTCGTGACCATTCTTCAACGGGTAAACGTTTTTATAAGGGCTTTCGGATGCTTACTTTGGGCTGGTCAGATGGTGCGACATTTATGCCCGTTGACTTTGCTTTACTAAGTTCAAAAAAGGCACAGGTGAATGGCATTTCCGAACAGATTGATAAACGTACTTCTGGCTATAAGCGTCGAATCGAAGCATTAGAAACAGCATCATCGCTTGTGCCAAGTATGGTTGACCGTGCGTTACAAGCAGGTGTACCGGCTCAATATGTGCTCATGGATAGCTGGTTTACACACGCACCCCTTGTTCAATCCATCGTTGCACTAGGGATGGATGTTATTGGTATGGTCAAGCCAACGAAACAGCATTATCTAGTAGACGATCGTTGCCTTTCGTTAAAAGAATTGTACAAAATCGCGAAGCCTGTACAGGGACCAAAAGACATTTTACGATCCATCCAAGCAACATTGAAGAATGGTGTGCTGTAAAGATTGTCTTCATTCAAAATCGCAATAAGAAAAGTGAATGGCTGGCGATTCTCAGCACCGATTGTACGCTTTCAGAACAAGAAATCATCCGAATCTATGGCATGCGTTGGGATATCGAAGTCTTCTTTAAAGCGACGAAATCACTACTGCGTCTACAAAAAGAATTCCAAGGCACATCTAAGTAATCCTTTTATTGTTTAGTTTTATGAAATTTAAAAATTCTTCTGGAATTGATGATATTGGAGAAAATACGAAAGAATTGTATGTTTTGGAATATTGGGAGCAAAAATTAAAAGTATACAATCAAGATACTCATAAGTTTATTAGGTATTGGAATGATACTGAAAACGAGTTTCAATATAACTTTAAAGAATATAGCGACGTTTTGACGAGTGGAAATAGTATAACAAATAATTTTTCGATTATTCGTTATACAGAAACGGGAGTTAAGACATTATTAAAACTACCTGCAAACGAAGCGTTGTTTCCACTAACAATTGATGACAAAGATAATATGTATTTTTGTAGAATTTATTATAATGATGATAAAACTGAGAAAAAAAGGGTTATCTCAAAGTATAGTGAAAAAAATAATCAATTGGATGATTTAACCATCGATGTTAGTAAACTTATGGATGTAAGTGTTATAGGTGAAAAATTATTTTTTACTTCTTACGATGAAAAAGAACAAAAGTATGAATTGTATGAATCAAGTTTAACAGGTAAAAATGAAATTGAATTGATAGAAAATAATTTAGAAGGTTCCGAGATTTATAATATTAATGGGGAATTGTATTTGAAGTCCTCAGAGGGGAAATTAGTTTCAAAAGTGAACGAATATCCTTCGGAGAGATAACGATTGCTTATAAGGATTGGTTATTGTTTTTAGATGTTAAAGAGAATAGTTCTCAAAACTTACGTATTTACTCAATTGGTAGCAAAAAGTATATCTATATTACAGAAAATTTAAATGGATATCATCTAAATGGATATACACTTACAATTTTTACAGATGATTCTACGAAAAAAGTAGATTTAAAATCATCACAGCAAAAAAATCACTAAGCACATACTTATGCTTAGTGATTTCTTGAGGTATTATTTGTCTGCTCTGTAGTCGCCTTCGTAACCAGCAGTGAAAATAGCAGCTAAGAACGCTACAGTTACACCAATAATTAATAGTAAACTCATGGAAGAACCCTCCTCATGTTTATAAAGACATCTCTTTTTAGTATAGCCTATCCACTATAAAAATGAAACGACATAGCGGAATAAAATATGTCAGAAATGGTTCAGAAATAACTATTTCGGGAAAACTATAAGAGAGGTGATGATAATGGAAAAAAAGGTTCCGAATATCGAAAACGGTACAATGGCTAGAAACTTTCAAGATTTAAAGGATTTAGGAAAGCAAATGGAGCATTTACGTGATGGTCTGGAGCTTGCGGAAGACGATCGAATTCCAGATCCTATCCAAGTAGATGATCTTGAAGAGAAAGCAAAAAAATAGTAAGAAATTGCCCCGAAAATTTTCCTTATATTTCTTAAAACCAATTTTTTGTATAATGGAACTAGGAAAAGAAAGGGGTTGTTATTTTTGAATTTACATTCAACAAAAACGTTAGCAAATGGTGTGGAAATGCCTCGCTTTGGCTTAGGTGTCTATAAAATGACAGAGCGTGATGAAACTTTGAATGCCATTGATAAAGCTCTTCAATTTGGTTACCGAGCTATTGATACAGCATCTCTTTATGGTAATGAAACTGAGGTGGGCGAAGCTATTCGTCACTCAGGCGTTAAACGTGAAGATATTTTTGTGACGACAAAGGTTTGGAATAATGACCAAGGCTATGATGAAACATTACGTGCTTTTGAAGTATCATTAAAAAAGTTAAATATGGATTATTTAGATTTATATTTAACCCATTGGGCAGTACCTGAAACATTTGAAGAAACGTATAGAGCAATTGAACGTTTATATGATGAAAAATTAATTCGTGCAACAGGTGTCTCGAATCACCATGAGCATCATTTGCAAAAATTATTAGCCAAAGCAAATATTGCACCAATGGTTAACCAAGTAGAGGTGCATCCATATTTACAGCAAGACGCATTAAGAACATTTTGTAGTGAGCATGGAATTGCTGTTACGGCATGGTCTCCACTAGGTCGTGGTGGTGTCCTTGATCATCCAACGATTATGGAAATTGGGCGCGAAATAGGGAAGACAGCTGCACAGGTAGTGCTTCGCTGGCATTTACAAAATGATACACTTGTTATTCCGAAATCTGTTACACCTAGTCGTATTGAGGAAAACGCACAGATTTTTGATTTCGAATTAACAGTAGCTCAAATGGATAAAATGGCTACGTTAAATCGTAATGAACGATTTGGGCAGGACCCAGATCATTTTAAATTTAATTTCTAATAGAAATCCCGCTCTCTAATTAGAGAAGCGGGATTCTTAATAATATTATTTAGATTCTTTTACATAAGGAATGTAGTTAGAAAGCATTTTTGCCATATGTGCACGTGTAGCGTTGTTACCTGGCATAAATTTGCCGTTTGCGCCGCTAACAATCTTTAAGTCTTTCATAAGTGCGATAGCATTTTGTGTTTCAGCATCGTATTTAGAAATATCACTGAAATCAGCTTTTAAACCCGTTTTTGCATCATGTTGTAGGTCGTATGCACGAGCAAACATTAATGCAAGTTGAGAACGAGTTACTTTTGCATCAGGATTGAATTTACCATTTACACCTTGTACAATTCCAGCCTCAGCAAGTGCTGTAATTTCTTTTTGTGTTGCAGGATTTAAGTTAGCAATATCCGAGAATGTTGCTTGACCTTTAGCTTCAAGATGTAATGCACGTGTGATAAATGATGCAGCTTGAGCACGAGTTAAGTTTGCATTTGGTGAATATGTTGTTGCAGAAGTACCTTTTGTTAAATCACGGTAATAAAGATCACGAACATAGCCTTCTGTTTCTGAGCCTTTTGCAATATCCGTAAATGGAATTGTGGCAATAATACGTCCTTCTACTTTTGGATCAACTTTTTTCAGTGTATCTAAGTGTTGGATAAACATTTCGTAGTCAATTGTACCAGGCTCACTTACACGACCATCAGCATATACTTTTGCAAGTGTTTCGTAGCCGTCTCCACCTTTAGCAGTAAATGTATTTGTTGCAGCTTTATAGTATGCTGCTTTATCTAGCTCTTTACCATTTAATTTAATAGATTTTACACGTTTACCAGCTGGTGCTTTGCCATCAAACTCTACTTGTAAACCTGAGAAGTGTAAGAAGCCACCGAATTCTTTCGGGAATTCTTTCACACTATGTTCTACAATTTCGTAGATTTCAGCACCCGTTAATTTTACGATACCAAGTGCATTACCGAATGGCATAACTGTCATGACTTCACCAACAGTGATATCTCCTGTGTCAATACTTGCGCGGATACCACCGCCATTTTGGAATGCAAATTGTACTTCTGGATCAATTTTCTTTGCACCCGCAAGCATACCATCAGTAATTAAGTTACCAAGATTAGTTTCGCCAGCACGTACGCCCCAAAGACCACGTTTGCCATCTAGTGTCGACACAGCAGTATTGCCTGTTGATTGTTGTTTAACTGCAGTAATTTTTTCAGAATATGGAGCTAAAAGTTTAGCTGCCTCTGGGTCTGCTGCTACTGGTTTTTCTTTATCATTTAAAGCATGTAATTGACCGAAGTAGTCAACAACTGCACCGTTATCGTTGAATGTTAAATCTAGTTCACCTAAATTTTCGCTATATTGACCTGTTTGAACGATAATTGTAGGGTCCTTGAATTGCGTTTCTGCTTTCACAGGCTTGTCTAATTTTGTATGTGTATGACCACCTACGATAACATCAATACCTTCTACAGTTGAAGCTAGTAATTGGTCGTTATCGAAATCTTTTGAATCATCAAAGCCTAAATGTGTTAGTGCGATAATTTTGTTAACACCTTGTTTTTCAAATTCTGCTACTGTTTTTTTTGCAGAGTCAATATAGTTTGCAAATTGAACATTAGCAACGCTTGAAATGGAAGGTGTTTCTTCAGTTGTTAAACCAAAAATACCTACTTTTTCGCCATCGACTTCTTTAATAATACCGTTATAAATTTTACCTTTTTCAAAGTCTTTTGTAACTGTTTGGAATTGTAAGCCGTCAAATAAAGAATCTTTTGAGAAATCTAAGTTAGCTCCTACTAATGGGAATTCTGCTCCCTTAACAAATTTCGCAAGTGCAGCATGTCCTTCTGGGCTTGACCCTAAATCGAACTCATGGTTACCAAATACCATTGCATCGTAGCCCATGGAGTTCATTAACTTCATATCAACTTCTCCAGAAAATTGATTGAAGTAGAGAGTACCAGAGAAAACATCACCAGCATCTAAAAGAAGTGAGTTTGGATTCGCAGCACGAAGTTCTTTTACTTTTGTTGCACGCTGTGGAGCAGCTTCAACGTGTGCATGTGTATCATTTGAGTGTAGAATTGTTAACTTGAAATCATCCTTCTTAGCTGTTGGTGTTGTGTCTGCAGCGTGTGCAGCAAAACCGGGTGTAGCTAGTAAACTCGCAGCTAGAGTTGTTGCTGCAATACTTTTAACCCATTTCATCAATAAACTCCTCCTCATAATATGTCAGATGACTGACAATTTACTCTATTCTACCATGAAAGAAATCCATCGTCATTACCAATAATGGAAATGTATATTAAATTTACTGTAAAAAATAAACGAAGAAATGTTAAATGCTATATTTATACTTTTTTATAATTATTAGGATCTTCACCAAAAGTATTAAGATATATGTCTTGTATATAAGTTGATTGGAGTGGAGACTGGGCGACTCTTTGGGGATTAGCGATAGAGGAACGAAGGCTAAGAGCATCACATCCTGTGATAACGCCTTCGTGACCAACATCGTGTTGGCCCGAGACCCTGGAGCGAAGCGAAGCGGCTCATCGGACGCCCCCAGGAAGCTCTGCTCTGCGCGAAAGCGAAGCGTCAGCGGCAAAGCGCCCAGTCGGAACGGTAATCAACCACACGTTATGGTGATGAGCCAATTTTAAGTAAAAGACTTTAACTAAAGGCATGAAAAAACTGCACCTCCAATTGTTAGCTAATGTCTAACAATGGGAAGTGCAGTGCGGTAATTACTGTTGATCTTTTACAACGATTTGTTTATTTAAAAATGGATGCTCGAATTCCAATTGAATGGCATGGAGTTCATAGTCACCACTTGCAGTTTCTCTTGCTCCATACATCGTATCACCAATAATCGGATGACCGATATGTGCTAAATGTACACGGATTTGATGTGTTCTACCCGTTTCTAGAATTAAATGGACAACACAAGAATTTTTATAGCGAGCGACAACCTCATAGTGTGTTACTGCATGCTGTCCCGTATTTGAAACAACACGTCTTGTTGCATGGTGTCGGTCTTTTCCGATAGATTCGGCGATTGTGCCTGTTGAAGAACGTAGATTTCCTTGTACCTCTGCTGCGTAAGTTCGAATTATAGATTTTTCTTCGATCATACGATCAAAAATTGACTTAGCCAGTGGATGCTTTGCTACAAGTAACAAACCCTGTGTCCCTCTATCTAATCGATGCACATGCTCTGCATAAGTGCCACCCTGCTCTTTAATGTGTGCGATAACATGATTCATACAAGTATGGGTATCACGTGCATCATTTGGATGGGTCGACATGCCTTTTGGTTTAGAAACGATCAAGCAGTGATTATCCTCATAGACGACATCTATAGCACAAACCGGTGTCGGTTGATAATTAGATGGTGGAATAGGAAATGTGAATTTTATAATAGTTCCTGCCTGTAGTGGATCTTTCCATTGAATAGGCTCTCCGTCAACTGTTGTGATAGCCTTTGCCATTCGCAATTCATGGACCAGTTTTTTACCGAGTCGCCAATGATTGCGTAATAGGTCCTCGACTGTCAAATTATTAGTATTTATTTCATAATGAAACATATTTCTTCCTCCGTAGAAAAGACCGTATTCCTAACTTAGAACACGGCCCCTTAATTAATTTGTTGTTTTACTAGCTTTCATTAAATAGAAGCTTGCCCCTGCAATTAAAATAAAAGCAGTTAACGCTAAAAATGGTATTGTAATAAAACCTAGCCAATTAATATATTGTCCTGTGCATGAAACAGCGCCACAAGCAGGCGCAGATTCAGCTAAGAAACTAAGCTTTTGAATTCCATAATGGTATAGTGATACACTGCCGCCCATAATGGCAAAAACAGCAGTTGTTACAGCGATACGTGCATTTTTTTGAATAAAGGCAATAGTAGTCATAATGACAATTGGATACATGAAAATACGTTGGACCCAACACATTTTACAAGGGTCATAATGACGAATTTCAGAAAAGTATAAGGAACCTAGTGTAGCAACGACAGAGACAATCCAAATAAATAATAAGCCATTTTCCTCTTTTTTAGACATATAACTTCTCCCCTTATTATAACCATGTACTTGTTCGATTATAGTTGTTCTAGTTTTAGAAGTAAATTACCTTAACAAAGATAAGTTAAATACTTTTCTCATGAATTTCAGACTAAAGTATGAATGGCTGAGGCAGACGTTCCAGACTTTGAAATGTTATCATAAAATTAGTAATGCCGAAGAAGAGGTGTTTTTGTGAGGGAAAATGAGCATTCCAATATTAGTATTTTAAAAGAAATTGCAGAGTTATTAAATGAAGAAACTGAGATAGTGACGATGTTAAAGGGAGCACTTGTGAAGTTTTTAAATGGCACAAATTTTGAAACAGGCTGGATTTTTTTTATCGATGAAAAAGGGCGGTCAGAGCTTGTTGTCCATGAAAATTTACCAGAGGCATTGGCGTATAAAGGTTGCCATTATTTAGAAAAAGGAGGCTGCTGGTGTGTTTCTCGTTATCGTAATGAGGAATTAAAAAAAGCTTCTAATATTATTGAGTGTCAACGAATTGAAAGCGCAATATCAGCAAATGTTGGTGATCACGAGGGCATTACACATCACGCAACAGTGCCACTTCAATCGGGACAAGAGCGTTTTGGTGTCTTAAATGTTGCATCAAAGGATACCGTGCGTTTTTCAGAGGAAGAGCTAGCATTACTTGAGTCGGTTGCATTTCAGATGGGGTCAGCTATTAAGCGAATTTTACTGACAAAACAGGAGCAAGAAATGGCACTTGTAAAGGAGCGTAACCGTCTAGCTAGAGATTTACATGATTCTGTAAACCAGTTACTTTTCTCAGTTACTTTAACTGCGAGAGCTGGTATTGAAATGACGGATGATTGTGATGTTAAGGAAACATTTAAAGAGATTCAGCATTTAACACAGGATGCTTTAACAGAAATGCGTGCTCTTATTTGGCAACTTCGTCCAAAAGGATTAGAAAATGGTTTGCTTGAAGCGATAAAAGTGTATGCTGAAATGCTTGGCTTGAAGCTTCATGTAACAGTCTCAGGTGTACTGCAATTTCCATCACGGATCGAAGAAACATTATTTCGAGTAGCTCAAGAAGCACTTAATAATGTTCGTCGTCATGCTGGTGTGCTGGAAGTGGCACTTTATATTACGGTCACTTCTACGGATATTTTACTTGTTATTCGTGATGAGGGACGAGGCTTCGTCATCGATAACAACACTAAGCTACTTTCAATGGGCTTGCAATCTATAAAGGATCGTGCAAAATCAGTTGGTGGTACAGCTGACTGGGTGAGTGAACTTGGAAGAGGAACAGAGCTATTAATCCGCTTACCATATTAAGGGGGGGAAAGAATGATACGTGTATTAATCGCAGACGACCATCATGTTGTGCGTCGTGGATTATTATTTTTCTTAAAAACACAGAAAGATATTGAAGTTGTAGGAGAAGCCAAAAATGGACTGGAGGCAGTAGCTTTAGCAGAAAGTATACAGCCAGATATTATACTCATGGACTTAGTAATGCCTGAAATGGATGGTATTCAAGCAACGAAGCGCATTAAAGCTAAGTTTCCACAAATAGAAATTTTAATGCTTACAAGCTTTTCAGACCGTGATCATGTGGTGCCGGCTATGGAGGCTGGAGCAGCAGGGTATCAGTTAAAAGATATTGAGCCTGATGAATTGGTATTGTCTATTCGTCGTATTATGCGAGGCGAAAATACATTACATCCAGAAGCAACAACGACGCTTGAAATGGACCGTCAAGAATCTAAAAATGCACCTCATATGTTAAATCCACTAACGCCTCGTGAACAGGATGTGCTTGCTGAGCTTACAAAAGGGAAAAGTAATCGAGAAATTGCGTCCTCCTTATTCGTTACAGAAAAAACAGTGAAAACTCATATTTCTAATATTTTCACGAAGCTACATGTACAGGATCGAACTCAGGCGGCTCTTTATGCTGTGAAGCACGGGCTGACGGAGGGTAGTGGTGTATAGAGGTTAATGAATAGTACGGATCTTAAAAAATATGTAAACGGCGAGTTCCTACACATTGTAGCAGCCCGTCGTTTTTTAATGAATGAAACTATAAAAATACTTAAAATAGATAGAGGATTAGTAATTAAAATGCGGTTAACATAGAAAAAATAAAGTAAGGAGTACAAACATGAAATTAGAGCGTCTTTTAACGATGACGATGATTTTAATCAATCGAAAAAAGGTGAAGGCCCAGGAGCTAGCCGATTTATTTAATGTGTCAGTCCGTACTATTTACCGGGATATTGAAACGCTGAGCTGTGCTGGGGTTCCTGTCATGAGCCAACAGGGTGTTAATGGTGGTATAAGTTTAATTGATGGTTATCGTGTCGATAAGCAAGTGCTGACGAAGGAGGAACTCGCGTCACTTTCTATTGCTATCAAAAGTGCACTAACAACATATGAAGATTCACATGCCGAAGCAGTGCTGGAAAAATTAACGAGTGTTGCTGATGAAAAAGTGAAACAATCGATTGATCAACTATTTATTGATCTAAGCCCTTGGGGACCGAATGTCATTTTTAAGGATCAGATTACATTATTAAAAAAAGCAATTGAACACGCGCATTGTGTAAGTTTCTCCTATTCTACTACACATGGTCGCATAACAAATCGCTTATTGGAGCCACACACGTTAGTCCAAAAAGGGAAGGTTTGGTATGTTTATGGCTATTGCACATGGAGAGAAGATTTTCGCTTCTTTAAAATTTCGAGAATGAAAAATTTAAAAGAAGAGATGACGACCTTCCAGCGTAAAGAAGTCAACTTATCCGAACTTCCATGGGATAAAAAGTGGCATGACCCTCAAAATGTAGTAAACCTTACGTTGTCTTTCGATGCGGCAATAACAACATTAGTAGAAGAATCATTTGGCGCTGAGCATGTAGATCATGAGAGTTCAACTATTAACATTGCATTGCCTGAGGACGAATGGCTATATGGCTTTCTTCTTAGCTTTGGTCATCGCGTAAAAGTGTTAGAACCACCTCATATAAGTGAGATTGTGCAAAAACGAGCACAGGAAATTGTACAGTTGTATAAATAAAAATAATTTCCATGCAATTGATGACATACAGATGTCAGGTTTCCTTTGTTATAGTCATAACAAATAGAACGAAGGGTGGATTTAATTATGCAAAGTTATTGTCAAAGTTGTGGAATGCCATTGGTGGATGAGGCATTACTTGGTACAGAAAAAGAAGGACACAAAAATCAGGATTATTGCACATATTGTTATGAATTAGGAGAGTATAAGCAGCCAAATCTGACAGTTGAAGAAATGATCGAAATTGGTGTGCCGCATTTAAAGGAAGATGGAATGGCGGAAGAAGAAGCACGTCAAATGTTGGCATCTTTTTTACCAAGCTTAAAAAGATGGCGAACACATGAAATAAAAGAACCGGTTGTGATGAATAAAGAATCATTTCAAATCGTAGGAATCTCAGCGCGAACAAGCAATGCGAATGAAATAACTTCTCAAGCAAAAATCCCACAATTATGGACGAACTTTTATCAGCAAGATGTAGTAGGGCAAATTCCTAATCCAGTAAACCAAGTAACATACGGTCTATATTCTGACTATGAAACGGATGTTAATGGAGAGTATTCAATTACACTTGGAATGGAAGTATTAGCTGCAGATGAAGTTCCAGAAGGGATGGTTGTAAAAACAGTGCCAGCTGCCAACTATTTAGTATTTACTTCTGACAAAGGTCCATTTGTAGAAGTTGTCGTGAAAGCTTGGCAGGATGTCTGGGCTTGGTTCGCAAACTCAGGGGTAGAACGAACGTACACTGGTGACTTTGAACTGTACGATGAACGCTGCGCCAACCCACAAGAAGCGCAGGTCGATCTTTATATTGCGATTAAATAAAAAACAAGTCTCTTACCAATCATTTGGTAGGAGACTTGTTGTCATTTGCTGGGGGATTTACTTCAATATGAGGTTCAATATGCACAAGAACCTCACAGAAGGAACATTCTCTCATAACAGTTTTTTCAATTTCTTCAGTGATGCGGTGGCTTTCTAAAACATTTAAATAAGGATCAACTGTAACGGTTACGTCTATAAAGTACATATTGCCATGTGAACGGCCTTTAAAATCCAAAAGCTCGATCACATCGTCAACATTACGTATTAATACAGATAATGTTTCGACTTCGTCAATATCAAAGGCATCTGTGAGACTCTGAACAGCCTCCCAAAAAATTTCTACGGCTGTTTTAATAATAAGAAGAGCGACAAGCAGTGCTGTTAGTGTATCGATAATAGGAAAACCAAAAATTGCGCCAAAAATCCCGATTGCTGTACCTATACTTACAAGGGCATCCGAACGATTATCATAGGCTGCCGCTTTAACAGCAGCGCTTTTTATTTTTTTGGATAATGCCAAATTATAGCGATAGACAATATACATCACTACCGCACTTCCGATTGCCACATAGGCCGTTAATAGCGATGGTTCTGTGCCAGTTGGCTCCCAAAGACTTTTGATCGAATTAACAAGTACCTGTAAGCCAACAACTAGCATAATAAACGATGCAACAAGCGACGCAACGGTTTCTGCACGTAAATGCCCATATTGGTGATTAGAGTCAGGTGGTATTTGGGCAATTCGCAATCCAATGAGTACAGCAATGGAGGCGATGATATCAGTTGTATTGTTAAGTCCATCTGCTTTTAGTGCTTCCGATGTTCCGATATAGCCAATCGTTAGCTTGATCGAGCTCAGTATTATATATGTACCGATTGATAACCAAGCACCTTTTTCCCCTTGCCGTAAATTTGTATAGAGCTCCATTTTGTTTCCTCCTTGCAAAACTTTCGGGCATTATAAAACGACCCCCTTCTCGTGTAAGGGAGTCGTTTTTTGCGTAAATATGAACTTTATATCAGTAGAAGCCCCCACCATTATAGGTTGTGAGCTAAAAACCATTTTTATAGCCTGAATCATACAAGCATGATTTTAATCGTACCACAGCAAATACGACAAGGCAATTTAATTATAGTCTTCATCGTTTTCATTTGATAAATCACGTTCAGGTAATTTCAGAACTTCTAAGTATAAAATATGGTGAGTATCTAATTCTTTTGCGATAAATTCATAACCTTGCTCTTCAATACTGTCTCCTTCGACCGCATCAAAGCGCTTTGTCATGAACCAACCACCAATTGTATCAATATCATCATCTTCTATGTCAGTACCTAGCATATCATTAACATTTTCTAGTAGCATCTTTGCATCTAAAATAAAATGATTTTCTGCAATTTCCTGAACCTCTGGAATTTCATCTTCATCGAATTCATCTTGAATGTCGCCGACAATTTCCTCGATAATATCTTCAATTGTAACTAGACCAGATGTTCCGCCATATTCATCCATTAAAATGGCCATATGAATGCGTTCACGCTGTATTTTAAGTAGCAAATCATTAATTTGCGTGGTTTCCATAACGCGAATAATCGGCTGCATATAGTCAATCACTAGTTTATCGCCATTTGCTGGGTCTTTAATATAAGCGGTTAATAAGTGCTTCATATTGACTAAGCCGATAATATGGTCCTTGTCACCATCGATAATTGGGTAACGCGTATATTGCTCAACACCCATTAGATCGAAAACTTCTTTAATCGTAAGTTCTTTTTCAATTCCGACGATTTCAGTACGTGGGACCATGATTTCTTTCGCAAGGCGATCAGAGAACTCAAAAATACTGTTAACATATTCATATTCTGCGTTATTAATTTCTCCACCTTTTAAACTATCCGACAAAATCATACGTAACTCTTCTTCAGTGTGAGCTACTTCTGATTCTGACATCATTTTTAAGCCGAAAAGACCCGTTAAAGCACGTGCAGATCCGTTCAACAGCTTAATGATCGGATAAGTAATATTGTGGAATAAAATTAATGGGCCAGAAAGATGTAATGTGACAAATTCTGCTTTTTGGATGGCTAATGTTTTTGGCGCCAATTCCCCCATAACTACATGCATAAACGTTACAATTGAGAACGCAAGAATAAATGAAAGGATAGATGTAAAGCTATCACTCAGATTTAGAAATTCAAACACTGGATTCAAGATGATCTTAAATGTAGGCTCACCAAGCCAACCTAGAAATAAAGCAGTGATGGTAATACCTAACTGACATGCAGATAAGTATTCATCTAAATCTGAAACAACACGTTTTGCATTTTTTGCTTTTTTATTTCCTTCTGCAAGCAATTGATCAATACGTGTAGTCCTTACTTTAACGATTGCAAATTCAGTTGCAACGAAAAATCCTGTCATTATTATTAGTAGGGCGAATGCCGCCAACCTTATGGTTATTCCCAATATGTCTCCGTCCAAATAATTCCTTTGTCCCCGCCCGAATGAGGGAAGTAAACAAAGTGTACACCTCCTATGATTTAAAAAATTGTTGGATGATTTAATCATAAAATATTTACAGGCAAAACACAAATATTGACATCAATTTTTTTACTTGAATTTCAATTCGTAAATTGGAAAAAAATAATATTTTCAAGTATCAAATGATTGAAATTAAAAATCCGTTATGCTAACTTTAAATGGAGCAAAGAAGATAGTTTGTTTAGAGAAAGAAGCATATGCATCTCATATATAACGACACGTCAAAAATCTCAAGAGTGCTTTACTTGCAGATTTTTTTAAATGAATTATTTTAATAGCAACCAAAAAGGAGCCATTTCATTCGTATGAGATGGCTCCTTCTGTTTGAATTATTTATTCTTGTTGAAAACGTAATTTCAAGCACGCTTTTTCCACATCGTGTAGCGTTTCTTTTAATGGTATTTCACCTGAATAAAGTGAAATGGTAACAGGTGCTTTTTCTGTTATACCTTGCTGTGTAAAAATATAATTTTTGCCGTTATACGTTAAATACGTATTCTTAACAGGTCTTTTACCTAAAGTACTAGAAGATGAATTGAAAAAGGCTTTTAATTGACTACAGTATTCATTGTAAAAATCACTTTTAAAGCCAGAAAGAGCCTCAAATTTTTTACTATCAATAGTGTCAGCTTCATTCGCTAACTCGAAAATTTTAGCGGAAAATTCGGAAAAAACTTCTTTTACTTTTGCACGAATTAATGCTTTTGAATTATAACTGTTTAAGTCATCCGAAAGAGTGACTTTACTCATTGAAATTGCCCCTTCAAAAAAACATTTGATACTTGATAACATAAATGTATAAAAATAAAAAGGGAATTTCAATATACTTAAACAATTTTAAGATAATAGCAGTGCTTAAAATAGTAAAAAAGATGTGTATTTATACAGTGTGGGTACAGGAAAATATACTTTTGTTAGTCGTAAATATGGTACAACATGAGCTCATGAATCATTTTTTTTACATCCTCTTCATTTGGAGGGATAGCTTCACTCCATTGGATGACGCCATCTTTTAAGTACTCCGCTGTATAACGTTCACGTTGATAAAAGAATGATATAGACCATCCCGGGAGCTGAGAATTTTCAAATAAAGGCTTAAAGCTGAAATGCTGAATCATAACCAAACCCCATTTCTTATATATGTAGTTTTATTATTCAAGGATAGTGGTAATTTTGCAACTATCACCTTAAAGAATTGGAATGTGTAGAGATGTGTATGATTAGATATAATTAAATAGAGATATTTCTTTCGTCGAAAATCATTGCTCTGCTATAATGAGTGCATTAGGCGACAAAATACGCCAATTGTGAATACAATTGAAATGAGAGGATACTAATGGATAATTTTCTAGTGACATTATTATTTATGGCAGTCATTGGAGCTGCAATCGGTGGTGTAACGAATCATCTAGCCATTAAAATGCTTTTTCGACCACATGAAGCTATTTATATTAAAAATTGGCGAGTACCATTTACACCCGGCCTTATTCCAAAGAGACGTGACGAATTAGCAAAACAACTTGGACTGACAGTTGTGAATTATTTATTAACACCTGAAACCTTTAGAAAGAAATTTTTCTCAAAAGATATTCAAGATAAGGTGGAACAATTTGTTCAAACAAAGGTAGAGGAAACGATTTTTACAAATGATAAAACGATTCAGGATTGGCTAACATTAGCTGGATTTTCCAATATGCCAGCAACAATTGAACAAAAGGTTGAAGCAATTGTTGAGGGACAATTTGAATCAGTTAAGAATACACTATCAACGAAATCAATTCGTACACTACTATCAGCAGATATTCAAAATGCAATTGATGCAAAGATTCCAGTAGCGGTTGGTCATATTTTAGAAAAAGGTGAGGATTATTTTTTATCACCTGAGGGCGAGATGACGATTAAGGCGATGATTGATGACTTCTTATCGTCAAAAGGATCGCTTGGCGGAATGATTAATATGTTTTTAGGTGATTCTTCTTCGCTCGTAGCAAAGGTCCAGCGTGAGCTTGTGAAATTTATGCAAGCACCAGGAACATCAGCGTTATTAACGAAAATTTTTACGCAGGAATGGGAGAAATTAAAAGAGCGCCCAGCGATGGATTTCATGCAGGATATTCATTTTGAACCAATATTATTGAAATTGCAAACTTACGTTAAAGAGCAATTAGCAGTTGAAGAGCGCTTAAATCATCCAATTTCGCATTACTGGCCAGAAGGTAATTCATGGATGAAGGAAACAATAATTCCACAAGTTATCGAAAAAGCTTTTGTAAAAGCTGAAGACAAATTAGAGGATGTTTTGGAACGTTTAAATCTACAAGAAGTAGTACGAGAACAGGTTGATTCTTTCCCAGTAGCGAAGTTAGAGGAGCTTGTACTAGGTATATCAAAGCGTGAATTTAAAATGATTACAGTACTTGGTGCAGTTCTTGGTGGATTGATTGGGATTGTGCAAGGGTTAATAGTCTACTTTATTTAAAAAGGGGAAATGTGTTTATGATTAATATTTATAATGAAATTAATGCGTTAGAGGCGACTTTCCGTAAAACACCGGAATTTCAAGCGTTGAAAGAAGCAGTTACAGTTGTTAAGGAAGATGAAGAGGCATTTAATCTATTTAAAAATTTCCGTAAGATTCAAATGGACTTACAGCAAAAACAATTAGCTGGCGAGGATTTATTGGAAGATGAGCTGATCTATGCCCAAAAAACGGCACAGCTTGCCCAACAAAATGAAAAAATTACTAAAATGATTGAAGCAGAAATGCAGTTAAGTAAGCTAATTGAAGAAGTAAACCGCATTTTAGTAAAACCTATACAAGCATTGTATGAAGAATTTTAACAACAGGATTCTAGCGGCAAAATAGCGAGTCCAAGCGGCGGAAGAGCAGGATTTAGCTGCGGAGTAGAGCATCCAAGCGGCGGAAAAGCAGGATTTAGCGGCGCAACCGAGCATCGAAGCGGCGGAAAAGCAGGATTTAGCTGCGCAATCGAGCATCCAAGCGGCGGAAAAGCAGGATTTAGCGGCGCAACCGAGCATCTAAGCGGCGGAAAAACAGGATTTAGCGGCGCAATCGAGCATCAAAGCGGCGGAAAAACAGATTTAGCGGCGCAATCGAGCATCCAAGCGGCGGAAGAACAGATTTTAGCAGCGCAACCGAGCATCTAAGCGGCGGAAGAACAGATTTTAGCGGCTCAACCGAGCATCTAAGCGGCGGAAGAACAGGTTCACCAGGCGCAATCGAGCATTCAAGCAGCGCAAAAGCAGAATCTCCCAGCGCAAGTAATAGCTCTCTTAGGAATAAATATACTATTAGTTGCACATATAACAAGTAAGAAGAAAAACGTGTTTCCGCAAGTCGGAGCACGTTTTCACTTTATGCGCTCATATCATTGGAGGTTATACGATGCATGTAATCATTGAATGGATTTATAAAACGCCAAAAGGTGCAGAAACAGTATTACGTTCAGAAGAAATGCCAGCAGCTCAAGCATTACTACTAGCAGAGGACATGGAGCGAACAGGGAGAGTAAAGTCGCTGCATTGTATCGATCGTCAGGATACAAATTGGTCCCTAAAGGAACTAAAGGCATATTTAAAGGAAATTGACACTGAGCCACACAATATTACAGTCTATTTCGATGGCGGCTTTGATCGTGCAACAAAACAATCGGGGTTAGGCTGTGCTATTTATTATGAGCAAAATGGCAAGCCATATCGATTAAGAAGAAATGCCTTTTCGTCAGAGCTTAAATCGAATAATGAGGCAGAATACGCTGCGCTTTATTTAGGGATAGTGGAGCTTGAACTATTGAACGTTCACCATTTGCCTGTTTGTTTCACTGGTGATTCCCAAGTAGTTATCAATCAATTGAGTGGGGAATGGCCAGCTCTAGAAAAGGATTTATCTAGCTGGGCTGATAAAATTGATGCAAAGCTAGAGAAGCTCAGTATCCAGCCGGAGTACAAGCTCATATCACGTAAAGAAAATACCGAAGCAGATCGCCTGGCAACTCAAGCATTAAACGGTATAGATATCACAGGATTAAAGGAAATTGTAAAGGACTAAGCATGAACGAGAGACAATCAAAATGAAACCACCAGTTCATTTTTTACTGGTGGTTTTAACTTCTAAACTATTCTGAAGCATTGATTCCCAATGTAAGACTGGTTAACTCAGCGTTACTTTGGTCATGATTAAATTCAGCTTGGAAATAAACATTCTCAAATTCAAAATTTGCATAGTAAACGATATCATCAGGATTTTCGTATCTCTCATAAGAAGAGATATGAATAGCTTGATTTATAACTTCCTCCAAAGATTCTTTTGTCACGTTTTTGAAATTTGAAAGATAATAATGACTAACAGGTATCTCATCCTCAGCTAGACAGAAAAAGTAATCATTATAGAAAGAACAGAGCCCGCCCTCATAATAATCTTCCTTTTTTGGCAAACCGGATTTTTCCTTAGCTACAGGGTAAGTATCTCCAAAAATAATATTAGTTTTAAAGAAATCGTGGTTTAATAATTTTAGCAGTTTTGGATTTTGGATGATGGGTAACCCAGAATACAAGTTTGAAGTTCTGTATTCACTAGTTACAGTATGGTCACGAAGTGTAAAATGCTCTGAAAAATCTCCTGTTTGAATGGTAAAGACATTTTTAGAGGTATCTACTTTTAAATCACTATCGGCATAGAGTCTATAAGATTGGCCACTAATAATGTCATTACCGTCATCTGCTACTTTTAGTAAATGGAGAACTTCCAAATTGTCTGAAGCACCAGCAGTAAATTTCGTTATTAATGCAATATCTTTTTTGTCTTTTCCCTTGAAAATACCTTTAAAACGGATATCTCCATGAATTGTCGCTTCATATTGTTGGGAAATCCATTGTTCCCAAGCTTTGCTTTCACTATTATATTGCCCGATTATATAACCGTAATTAGTTCCGTTATAACCAATGAAGAGCTCTGGTACTTCATCTCCTTCGAAGTCGATCATTTCTACATAAGATTCTTCACTTGGAATCGTTACATTTTGGTACCATGTACTTTCCAAGGCTTGCTGCTTCCACTCTTCCATCGTATAAGTCAATTTGTCATCCTTTGTTGACTCGTTATGATCTAAAACATCAGCTGTATTTGCTTGTTGATCCTCACAAGCAAATAACAAACAACTTAGAAACAAGAGTGAGATTATCCGTTTATTCAACTCTACATCTCCTTACTTCTCGATAAAATTATTTAGTACAGACTATATTATATAAAAACAACTTATGAAATGTTATCCAATTATTCTGTTTGCTGTTACATTTGGATATACATTGATTGTTCAGAATTGCTCTTCCCCCCAGAAAACCCCCAGTCGGAACGGAAATCAACCACACGTTATGGTGATGAACCTTCAGAATGACTTTTATTATAAATTTTCCTATTTTAGATGAAACTTTTTCCATCCTAAAACTACTAATCCTATGAACCCAATAATAAGGAGAGATAATATGAATATGAAAAAATTCGCACCTGCAGCTATGACAGCATTATTATTTGGAAGTGTAGTAGTACCAGTCGCTTCAGCAAATGAAAAACCTACAGAGACGGAGCAACAAAATTCACAAATTCAAATTGATCCTGTTCACATTTTCAACAATACACATGGAACAGTTGAGAAAGTCGATGCTAGTGAAAACATTACATATTTCACAGTAAAAGATGGCGATCAAACAAATATTTTAGAGATAACAAAAGATACACTTGTTTTCGATAACACAGGTAAAAAAGTGGAACTTAAAGAGGGGGATAAAGTAGTAGCTTATACGTTTGCAAACAAGCCACAAAAACTAATTTATCCACCACAATTCAACCCTGATGTTGTCATTGTTGAAACGGAGGAAGTTGGCTTTGTTGAAGTTGACTACTTCTTTGAAAACTTAACAAACACTTATGATGTTTTAAAACTAAACATTGGTGAAAATACTGAGCTTTTAAATGAGAAGGGGGAGAAAGTTGCAGCTAAAGATTTAGCGGAGAAGCACTTAGTTGTTTTCTATACAGCTTCAACAAGAAGTATCCCAGCTCAAACAACACCTTCTAAAGTAATTGTCCTTGATAACGAATCTGAAAATTCATCTGAAAATACTGTAGAAGAGGAAATAGCAGCAATAATCGCGAAGGATTCTTATGAGGTAGATGGAACAAAAATGGTTCCGTTACGTTTGATTGCGGAAAAACTCGGCTATACAGTAGAGTCAACGGGGAAAGGTGCAATTGTATCAAAAGGGAATGTATCTTACACACTTACTCGTGGAGAAAAAATGTTTGGTTTTAACAAAGCATTACGCCCACTTAATGCGGCACCCGCTTTGTTAGAAGCGAATAAAACATATGTACCAGTTGAGTTTGTAGAGGAATATTTAAAATAATTATAGAACTCGTCAATAGTATGCTAGAAGATTATTTCTGGCATACTATTTTTCTTTGTTAAGATCTAGAACCAAACGGAATATTCCGTCATTTTAAACTTCTACTTGTAGCTTTGCTTAAAGTTATAAAAATTTGTTAAACTATTGATACTGTAATTTTGAGAGAAGAGAGCGAAGAAAATGAAAATTATTCACATAGATCAAAAATATCCTGAGGATTGGATTCGCGTATTAAATCATATTGCGAATTTATTTTTTGAGGATTCTAAGTTAAAAGTAGAGCATGAAGGAACAGATATGTCAGTGTCTTTCGAATATAACGTTGGCGATGATTTCTCACTGTCGACAAAAGCGGTACTAGAGGTAGATGGTAAAAGTTATACGAATGATTACCGTATTCAGTACGATACTGGGGCTGAAGGTCGTGAACTAAATATTCGTATGAAACGTGCCTTATCTCACGTATTTTTAGATGTGCTCGAACAGCATACTGGGATGCATCAACAATGGGGGATTTTAACGGGCGTGCGTCCAACAAAGCTCTATCATAAATTCCGCAAGGCTGGTAAGAGCGAGGAAGAAATCGCAGATATCCTTATTCGTGATTTCCGTCTGTCAGAGGAAAAGGTGGCACTACTAAAAGAAATAGTTGCTCGTCAGTTAGTGACGATTCCTGATATTGATGATATCGGAAAAGAAATAAGTATCTATATCGGTATTCCTTTTTGTCCGACTAAATGTGCTTATTGCACTTTCCCAGCCTATGCGATTGGAAGCAACCGAAAGCAAGGACGTGTCACTACATTTTTAGATGGGCTGCATATTGAATTACGTGAAATGGGGAAATGGCTGAAGGAAAATGACATGAAAATCACGTCCATTTATTGGGGTGGTGGTACGCCGACATCTATAGAAGCGGATGAAATGGATGCGTTGTATCAAACGATGTATGAGTCGTTCCCTCATCCAGAAACAATTCGTGAAGTGACAGTTGAAGCAGGTCGACCAGATACGATTACTCCTGAAAAATTGGAAGTGTTAAAAAAATGGGGCATTGATCGAATAAGTGTTAATCCGCAATCTTATACAGATGAAACGCTTAAAGCAATTGGTCGTCATCATACGGTACAGGAAACGATTGATAAGTTTTGGTTAGCGCGTGAATCTGGTATGAATAATATTAATATGGATTTAATTATCGGTTTACCGAATGAAGGGATTGAGGAGTTCCAGCATTCCTTAGATGAATCTGCAAAAATGCAGCCAGAATCGCTTACGGTACACACATTGTCATTTAAGCGTGCTTCGGAAATGACACGTAACAAGGATAAATACAAGGTAGCAGACCGTGATACTGTTGCGCAAATGATGCATATGGCACAAGTATGGACGAAGGAAAATGATTATGTACCGTACTATTTATATCGTCAAAAAAATATTTTAGGTAATTTAGAAAATGTCGGCTACAGTAAAGCTGGCGAAGAAAGCATCTATAATATTGTCATAATGGAAGAAGTACAGACAATTTTGGGGATTGGCTGTGGAGCCTCCTCTAAATTTGTTCATCCCGAAACAGGGAAAATTACGCAGTTCCATAATCCTAAGGACCCTGCTGCCTATATCATGACGTTTGAAGATGCAATCGGTAAAAAACTCGAGTTTTTAGATGAATTATATAAGTTGTAAAAGTGATGGCAATCTGAGGTGTTCAGATTGCCTTTTTTTTATTCCGATAAATCAGGAAAACATTCCGATAAAGCCACATAATGTTCCGATAAAATTAAAAAACATTCCGATAAATCCACGAAATATTCCGATAAAATTTCAGGAATGTTCTAAGTCTGAATTATAATGATTGTAAGCGCCTAACTTAAATGAATTGAGTGGAGGTATAACATGAAAGTCATTATTAGTCCAGATTCCTATAAGGGGACTTTGTCGGCCATCGAGGTGGCTAATGCAATGCGTGCGGGAATCGTGGACGTTGATCCATCGATTGAAACAGTTATTCTACCAGTAGCAGATGGTGGAGAAGGTACACTAGAATCTCTTATTGCTTCAACAGATGGTCAATATATGTCGCAACATGTACTTGATCCAATCGGAAGAGAAATAGAAGCGAGATATGGTGTGCTTGGTGATAACGAAACATGTGTTATTGAAATGGCTCAGGCATCCGGTATTATGCTATTACAGGACAGTGAAAAAAATCCTGAGCTTGCATCGTCGTATGGGACAGGACAGCTTATAAAGGCTGCTCTTGATAAAGGTTTTCGGAAGTTTATGATCGCCATTGGTGGTAGTGCTACGAATGATGCAGGGGTTGGCATGTTAAAAGCACTTGGACTGCAATTGAAAAAAGAAGACGGAACATTACTTGCTGATGGAGTGTCAGGACTGTTAGATTTAGCTTCAATTGATATTGGTCAGTTAGATCCTCGATTGTCTAAAGCACAATTTATTATTGCCTGTGATGTTGATAATCCATTAATTGGAGAGCGAGGGGCAACAGCGATGTTTGGGCCTCAAAAAGGTGTGAAGGCGCATCAAATTGCTTATTTTGATAGTTGTTTAAAGCACTTTGCCGATATTGTTGAAAAGCAATTTGACATTCGACTACACGACTACAAAGGGGCAGGCGCTGCAGGTGGAATGGGAGGTGCCTTAATAGCTTTTTTAAACGGCAGTTTTCATGCAGGGATTGATATTGTGATCGATGCCGTACAGCTAAAAAAGCATTTAGAAAGTGCCGGGTTTGTTATTACAGGTGAAGGCAAATCAGATCGTCAAACATTACATGGAAAGGCACCATTAGGGGTGGCGAAAGCTGCGAAATTAGCGAATGCACAGACAATCTTATTGTCTGGAGTTATAGATGAAAACGATAAACCTGCATTGCTCGACTATTTTACTGTTGTTGAATCATTAGTAGATGGGGATACCACTGTTCAGCAAGCGATGGAAAAGCCCTATGATTGTATTTGTCTGAAAACAAAAAGAATCTTTGAGTATTACGTACAAATGGAAGATGATTGAGCCGGAGTAATGACAGGTAGCAAATTGCAGCCAGGGAAAACGATTTATGTCACAAGTGGCACAAATGCACGGGAAGGTCAAAATTATTTAAAGTGGACAAAGCAACAGATTTGGCTGAATGATGGGGACGCCGCGCAATTACGTAATGCGAAAGGGGAAATGATTAGTGAGCTTGACTAAATACACCTTAGACCGTATTGAAGATGGCTATGCAGTTTTCTTAAAGTACCCAGAGGAAGAGGAGCAAATTATTATTTTACAGTCCGCTATGAATAAGCCGGTTCAGGTGGGCGATCGTGTACAAATTGAAGAAACGGACGGCATCTATTATATTGAAATTTTGAAAGAAGAAACAGAGCAGAAAAAGGCTGAAATACGAAGTTTAATGGATAGATTGCGTAGAAAAAATCAATAGTACTTGGCAAGCTGTGAGTAAATTACTTTTATTCACAGCTGGTTTTTTATCTTCATTCAGCAAATGTTTTATGTAGCGAAAGTGAAACGGCAGCGGCAAATGTTTTCTGCGCGAAAGTGAAACGGCAGCGGCAAATGTTTTCTGCGCGAAAGTGAAACGGCAGCGGCAATTACGTCAAGGGGGAATTGATATAGAAGGAATGTGCATAAAATGCTATGCTAAATATTTTGAATATATGCTAAAATAATTATATTAATAGGAAGCTAGGAGCTGACACAATGTCAATTAACACAATTATTTTTGATTTAGATGATACGCTATTATGGGATAAAAAATCTGTTAAAACAGCATTTGAAAAAACATGTGAATATGCAGCGACAATACATAATGTGAATCCAGCTGAACTAGAGGAAGCTGTGCGTAAGGAAGCACGTGCGCTTTACGAAGGCTATGAAACATATGATTATACGGTGTTAATTGGTATTAACCCATTCGAAGGGCTTTGGGGAACATTCGATGATCCAACAGATTCTTTCCAAAAAATGAAAAATATTGTCCCGGGATATCGTGCTGAAGCTTGGACAAAAGGTTTAGCAGCCATTGGGATGAATGATACGAAGCTAGGAGCGGAACTAGGGGAGCGTTTTGTGGCGGAACGTAAAGTGTCTCCATTCTTATATGAAGATACTTTTGCTGTACTAGATAAGCTGAAAGGGAAGTATCAACTCGTATTACTGACAAATGGTGCGCCGAGTCTCCAAAATTTAAAATTAGAAATTACACCAGAAATCGCGCCGTATTTTGACCATATTATTATCTCTGGGGACTTTGGTAAAGGGAAACCAGATGCCTCTATTTTCGAGTATGTCATGGAGAAAGCGGGTATTACAGCGGATGATGCGATCATGGTTGGAGATAATTTAAATACTGATATCTTAGGCTCATCTCGTGTAGGTATGCGTAATGTATGGATAAATCGTGAAAACAATGCACCAAATGACGTTGTTACTCCAACATATGAGGTCGACTCTTTAACAGCGTTATTAGAGTTAATTAATAAACTATAAGCAAAAAAATGTACTGATTCATCAAAGGATCAGTACATTTTTTGTTTCTTGAAGTTTATCGAAACTTTTTGATGAAATATCGAAACAAATTGAGGTTTTATCGAAACTTTCACTAAAAATGCGCATTAAATGCAAGATATAGCCATGTAAAGGCAATTGCAATACATAGTTGAACAACGGCATTAGCGAGGGTGATAATGAGCAATAAAAAAAGCAGAGAGAATTTGCACTCCCTGCTTAAAAAACCAATTATATTATAGGTTAATCGCTTTTACTTCATCAATATTTTCAAGCTGTGCAACAAATGTTAAATCTTCCTCTGTTACAACATTGTCGATTGTTAGCATCATGACAGCTGTACCACCAACTTGTGCACGACCAACTTGCATCGTTGCGATGTTGATATCTTTTTCTGCTAGCCTTGTTGCTACGCGGCCGATTGCACCTGGTTTGTCAGTATTTTTAATGTAAAGAAGGTGACCTTGTGGAATAACGTCCACAACATAGTCTTCAACTTTGACAATACGTGCACCTAGACCATTTAATAATGTACCTGCTACTGTGTGTGTTTCATTGGCTGTTTTAATTTCAATCGTAATTAAGCTAGTGAAGCCTTTAGCAGTTGTTGTTTTATGCTCATTTATTTTCATGCCGATACGTTCAGATAAGTAACGAGCATTTACGTCATTAACATGGTTACCGTGGTTTTTAGATAATAAGCCTTTTAACGCGTTTGACGTTAATGGACGTACATCATAATTTGCTACTTCACCAGCATAAGATAAGTTGATTTCTTTTACAGGCTCAGTTGTAATTTGAGATAAGAATGAACCAAGCTTTTCAGCTAATTCGAAGAAAGGTTCAACTTGTGCAAGTAGCTCTTTTGGAATAGATGGCATGTTTACTGGGTTAGTTACGGTACCTGTTTTATAGAACTTAATGATATCATTTGATACGTCAACAGCTACAGACTCTTGTGCTTCAATTGTAGATGCACCTAAGTGAGGCGTTGCGATTACTTGTGGTAGAGTAAGTAGTTTGTGATCTGTTGCTGGCTCAGATACGAATACGTCAAGAGCAGCACCTGCTACTTTACCTTCTACGATAGCATCATATAAATCATCCTCGTTGATAATACCGCCACGTGCACAGTTAATGATACGCACGCCATCTTTCATCATAGCGAATTTCTCTTTGTTAATAAGATTACGTGTTTCAGGAAGCAGTGGTGTGTGTACTGTAATGAAATCTGCTGCTGCACAAATTTCTTCAACTGTCGATTTCGTTACGCCTAACTCTTTAGCGCGTTCATCCGTTAGGAATGGATCGTATGCCATAACGTTCATACGTTGACCTTTTGCGCGATAAGCTACTTCCACACCGATACGACCAAAGCCAACGACACCTAACGTTTTATTTTTAAGCTCAACCCCAACATAAGATTTGCGATCCCATTTACCATTTTTAAGTGTATTGAATGCTTGTGGGATGTGACGAGCAAGAGAAGTCATCATCGCAATAGTGTGCTCGGCAGCTGAGTTAGTGTTACCGTCAGGTGCATTCACAACGATAATACCATGTTCAGTTGCAGCAGCTAGATCAATATTGTCCACACCTACACCAGCACGTCCGATAAGCTTTAAGTTTTTAGCCGCTTCAATTACTTCGCGTGTCACAGTTGTTTGAGAACGAACTAGTAAAACATCTACATCTGCAATTTTTGCGATTAATTCTTCTTGTGCAAGTCCAGTGTCTACAATGATATTTAAGTCTAAATCTTGTTCTTGTCGAAGTGGGAAAATACCATCTTCACTTAGTGGGTCAGCGATAAATACGTTAATTGCTTTTGTTGCAGTAGTCATTTGTAATGTAGTCATTTGTAATTAGCTCCTTTTAATTAAAAAATGTTAGTGTTCTTTATATACGAAACAGTCTGAATTTTGTAAAAACAGTTACATCTTACAGCATACAAACAATCTCATTTTCGCCTTGGCGTAAATCCGTGACATCCGCCAGAGGCTTTATCTTGATTTTGTAAGTGTAATCAAGATAAAAAAAGCCTTCCGCGCCTTACAAACACAGTTATTGTGTTGTAAGGGGCGAAAGGCTGAAATAAACATTGGTTCGCGGTACCACCCTTAATCACTGCTTGAAAGAAATCTTGCAGTCTTAGCTATATGCGTAACGTGCATGTGACGGATAGGCTTACTTTGGAAATGTTCGGCTTATCTATTCAGGAGTGGAACTATTATCGTAGAAATCACTGATTTACACCAACCATCAGCTCTCTTTGGATTTTCTTGCGACTAGCGTGTCTCCGTCGTTATATTTTCGTTGATTAAATTTGTTAACATCATAAACCTTATTGTTCACCTTTGTCAACGATATTTCTAAAAAAGATTGAAAAACTTAACTTCAAAAGTCTGAAAAATAACCAAAAACGAACTTTATTTTGATTTTATTGTTTTAATGTTCGTCTTTTTAGAAAGGACAATGAAAGCGCTAACGTTATGTGTTAAGTCATATTACATGGGCGTTTAGTAAATATTAAAGGTCTAAAATTATATGGGAAATAATTGGGATTAAATAGTTTATTTGAGTAAAACTTTCTTTGTTTTGAGAAGGAATGCGAACATTTTTTTCTTGTCACATTTTTGTCAAAAATACGATGTGTAGAAGGTAAACTATTAATTGGAGAAGAATGTAAGTAATGTAAGATTGATTTTTAGGGGGGAGAATGATGTATGATGTAGCAATTGTCGGTGCAGGACTGGCAGGTTTAGTCGCTGCCTGTGAGTTAGCGGATGCAAAGAAAAAAATTTTATTAGTAGATCAAGAACCTGAAAATTCAATGGGGGGACAGGCATTTTGGTCTTTTGGCGGTATATTTTTAGTGAATTCACCCGAGCAAAGAAGGCTTGGTATTAAAGATAGTAAAGAGCTTGCATGGCAGGATTGGCAAGGAACGGCTGGCTTTGATCGCTTGGAAGATGAGGATTCGTGGGCGCATAAATGGGCCAGAGCTTATGTAGATTTTGCAGCTGGTGAAAAATATGAATGGTTAAAGTCTGTAGGTATTAAGTTTTTTCCTGTCGTCGGCTGGGCTGAACGTGGGGGCTCTTTAGCAGGCGGACACGGAAATTCGGTACCTAGATTTCATATTGTTTGGGGAACTGGGCCAGGCATTGTAAAGCCTTTTGCTGAAAAAGTGAAAAAGGCCATTAAGGATGGTTATATAGATTTTAAAGCAAGACATCGTGTAGATGAGTTTATTCAACACGATGGAGGAATAGCAGGGATTAGTGGAACTATTTTGGCTAAAAGTTATGCAAATCGCGGTGAGAAAAGCTCTAGGCTTGGTATTGGCGAATTTTCTTATGAAGCGGATGCCGTTATTGTGGCTAGCGGTGGAATAGGTGCAAATTTTGATTTGGTCAGAAAAAATTGGCCAGCGCGACTTGGCACACCACCAGAAAACATGGTCAGTGGTGTCCCTGCTTTTGTTGATGGCAGAATGCTAGAAATTACTGAGCATGCGGGAGGACGTATCGTTAATCGAGACCGCATGTGGCATTATACGGAAGGCTTGAAAAATTGGGATCCTATTTGGCCAAATCACGGTATTCGAATTTTGCCTGGACCTTCATCATTATGGTTTGATGCGGAGGGCAATCGATTTGGCGCGCCGAATTTTCCAGGTTTTGATACGTTAAGTACGTTAGAAGCCATTCAAAAAACAGGCTATGATTACTCGTGGTTTATTTTAACTGAAAAAATTATTGAAAAAGAGTTTGCATTATCAGGCTCTGAGCAAAATCCTGATTTAACAAATAAAAGCATTAGTGATGTTCTAAAACGTGTTTTGCCAGGTCCACCTGCTCCGATTCAAGCATTTAAAAATCATGGTGAGGACTTTGTTATTGCGAATGATTTAAAGGAACTAGTTGACGGGATGAACAAATTGGTGGGCAATGAGCGTCTTGATTTTATGAAAATAAAGGAGCAAATTTTAGCAAGGGATCGTGAAATGGACAATAAGTTTACAAAGGACTTACAGGTTAATGCTATTCACGGCGCAAGAAACTATATTGGTGATAAAATTGTGCGCGTTGCGAAGCCCCATAAAATATTAGATCCAAAAAATTGGCCTCTTATTGCGGTACGATTAAACATTTTAACACGTAAAACATTAGGAGGCTTACAGACAAATTTGGATGGTGCTGTGTTGGGAATGGATGGTCAGCCTATACCGGGTTTATTTGCTGCTGGGGAAGTGAGTGGTTTTGGTGGTGGTGGTGTACATGGTTACCGTGCTTTAGAAGGGACATTTGTTGGTGGTTGTTTATTTAGTGGACGGCAAGTAGGGCGTTACTTGGCGAAAGGAAATTTAGAAAGCTCCGGTGAGAGAAGAAGCCGCTCTGATACAAGGGAGAATTACTCGGGTAAAAGGAGTAACCCGCACATACATGGAAGTGAAAAGCTGTAAAAGTAATACGAATTTTAGAAATATCGACAACATACTGGCTCATTACCGAAATTTTGGGATACGTATATTAAAACGCATGCCCTGTAAATAAGTTGATTGGAGTGGAGACTGGGCGACTCCTTGGGGATCAGCGATAGAGGAACGAAGGCTAAAACCATCACGTCCTGTGATAACGCCTTCGTGACCAACATCCTGTTGCCCCGAGACCCTGGAGCGAGCAACGCGAGTGAAGCGGCTCATCGGACGCCCCCAGGAAGCTTTGCTCTGTGCGAAAGCGAAGCGTCAGCAACAAAGCGCCCAGTCGGAACGGAAATCAACCCCACGTTATGATGATGAGAAAATATACTAAATGGGGAATTTTAGAATATGAATAGGAAAGAGCATCTCCCACAAGTGGACGATGCTCTTTTTTATTATAATGAAGAATTTTGAACCTCAGCGATTTTAGCGATTTGTTCCTCAATCTGCTCTTTTGTCCAACCATTTTCTTCAACGAAGAAGTTACGTTCTGCGCGACGGCAATCGTTTGAACAGCTGCGCATATAAAAGGCCTCGTGCTTTTCCTCGCACAGCATTAATTTATGGCATTCAGGATTTGCACAGTTTGTATAACGTTCTGTCGGTTCACCAGTGAAGAAATCCTTGCCGACAATCACATGCTCAACCTGATTAATCGGTACACTGCGACGTCGGTCAAAGACAAACATTTGTCCATCCCATAGCTGCCCTTTTACTTCAGGATCTTTAGCATACGTGGCAATTCCACCGTGTAACTGACCAACACTTTCTCCATAGCCTTCACGTTTTAACCAGCCAGAGAATTTTTCACAGCGAATACCGCCTGTACAGTAAGTTAAAATCTTTTTACCATCAAACTCTTCCTTATGTTCCTCCATCCAAGCGGGTAGGTCACGGAAATTTTCAATATCTGGACGTATGGCACCGCGGAAGTGTCCAAGGTCAAACTCATAATCATTACGTGCATCAATAATTACCGTATGATCTTCCTTCATACGTTCCATAAATTCCTTTGGTGATAAATAATCTCCTGTTATTTCTAAAGGATTAATATCATTTTCTAAACCGAGATGTACAATCTCTCGGCGAGGTCGCACATGCATTTTTTTAAAGGCATGCCCTTCAGCTTGATCTATTTTCCACATAGTATCGCTAAAACGTGGGTCGGCCTTCATGTGATTCATGTAAGCCTCGGTTTGCTCGACTGTACCAGAAACAGTTCCATTAATTCCCTCGTATCCAACTAAAATACGCCCAAGAAGCCCAAATTCGTTACAAAGTGCTAAATGCTCTTCTGCAAATGCCGCAGGGTCTTCAATAGCTATATATTTATAATAAAGTAATATACGATAGTCTTTCTGTGTCATAATACTTAACCACCTTCAAATCATTATTCGCCCTTAAATATAGCATATCAAGTGCAAATTTGCGTAGGATAGAAGGAGTTTTCTAAAAATACTCGAATAGTACATAGTGAATGACTATTCATATTTGGGGGTGTTAGGATGGAATTTTCAACGATTACATTAGAAAAATTAGAACGACGTGCAACATTAACATTAAATCGACCACATGCCATGAACGCCATGGACGATGTGATGATGCGTGAACTAGCCGAATGCTTTGAAGCACTACAGCAAGAGCAAGAAATACAAGTTCTCGTTATTCGCGGGGAAGGAAAAGTCTTTTCAGCAGGTGGCGATATTAAAGCAATGCTAGATCCAAATAAGCCACTAAATATTAATGAGGCAATGGTTTATTTAACACGTATTGTCAAAGCATATTACCAGCTACCGATGATCGTCATTGCGGCAGTTCATGGAGCATCAGCTGGATTAGGCTTTAGTCTAGCGTTAGGGGCTGACATAGTTGTGGCATGTGAAAATAGTAAACTCGCTATGAATTTCATAGGTATAGGGCTCGTACCTGATGGTGGCGGTCATTTCTTTATGAAGGAACGTGTGGGTACTGTCAAAGCTAAACAAATGATTTGGGAAGGCAAGGTATTAACTGCATCGGAAGCACATGATGAAGGGTTAATTGACTACGTTGCACCAGATGGGACTGTTTTTGCGATTACGGACCAACTAGTTGGAAAAATGCTTGCTTCTCCAATTGCATCGATGATTACGACTAAAAAAATTCTACATGCTCAAAATTTACCTCAATTAGAGAGTATATTATCGATGGAAGCAGCGGGGCAGACAGCAATGCGTAAAACGGCTGATCATTTAGAAGGAATTCATTCATTTGTAGAGAAAAGAGCGCCTGTTTTCGTAGGAAAATAAAGTGAAACTTTAATTAGTAGGGGGTTCTGAATCCGCACTGATTATTAGTCTTCGCCAATGGGGCATTTACGGGCAGTCAATTCAAAGTAGTAAAAGGCGCGTAGTAAAGTTTACTACGTGCCTTTTACTAGCCACTGTTAGACATGGAATAAGATTAATTTTCCTGAGGCATTAACAAGACGATGAGTTTTGTTGGCAACACCTTTTTCCATGATTTGCTGTTGACCGTTAATTTTTGCAGCCTCATCGTTTTCGAATGTCCAAGTTTCATCAAATAATGTTTCCCCAGTTTGTTCGAAAGCCGTAAAACGATAATTCTTCATACAAACCCCACCTTTTACTTAAATATAATTCCATTATACATAGAAGGTTTATAAACTTCACGGTAAAACTAGCGAATATTTTGATAAATTACGAAAGTTGTGGAAAAAATAAGGCAATACTATTGATGTGATGAATATTCTATGAATACATTTCTCATCAAGCGAGAAGTATGATAAAATAGAACAAATATTCGGTTTTGGCGTGATTCACGGATGTTTCAGCATAAAAAAGAGACAGAGAGCGATTGTAAAATGATTTAGTAGCAACTTTGATGTGCTAAATACTACTTTGCGAGTGATAAAAGATTGCACTAGAAAAAAAAGCTGGACATTGTGACGTCAAGGTATAAATTATCTATTACTTGAGGTGATTGGATGTCAGAAATTCGTTTTTTCCATATGGCAGATTTACATTTAGATAGTCCATTTAAGGGCTTATTTGGTTTACCTGATTATAATTTTAAAAAAATTCGAACAAGTACTTTTGAAGCCTTTGATAAAATTATTCAGAAAGCTATTCAGGAAAAACCTGATTTTTTACTGATTGTCGGTGATATATATGATGGTGAAAATCGTAGTTTACAGGCACAAAGAAGATTTCAAGAGGCAATGGAAAAACTCTTTCAGCATAATATTCCTGTCATTTTAAGCTATGGTAATCACGATCATTTAAATGGTGCTTGGACGCGCTTTGCCTTACCTAGCAATGTTTATGAGTTACCGGCTGAGACGAGTGTTGTACAGTTAAACATACGTGGTCAACAAGTTAATATTTATGGCTTCAGTTATGGTGAACGCCATATAAAGACAGCAATGATTGATAGTTATCCTGTTGCGCAGGACCAGCATGTTATTCATATTGGTATGCTTCATGGTAGTGAGGCTAGCGATACAACACATGATGTTTATGCCCCTTTCACAAAAGATCAACTTCTTGAAAAAAACTATCATTACTGGGCTTTAGGACATATTCATAAACGACAACATTTACACCAAAATCCACCGATTGTTTATCCCGGTAATATTCAAAGCCGACATCGGAAAGAGCAGGGAGTAAAAGGCTTCTATGATGTAACCTTATCCCAAAACACTACTGACATGGAATTTGTACCGACATCTGCTGTTGTTTATAACACGGTAGAGGTGGATTGTACGAATGTGTTTCATGCCAATGAACTACTAAGAAAATGTGAAGAAGCACTAACGCACAATCGATTAGAGTATGGGGCATCTGTAGTTGAGCTCCACTTAAAAAATATAGATGAACAATCACAATCTTTATTTGAACATGCCACAGTAGATACATGGCTAGAAACTATTCGAGAAGCAGAGGATGGGATTGAACCGATGTGCTGGGTGCAAAAGCTCATGTTACATCAATCGTCAGCATCGTATGAGCATACTGCCGCAACTGAATCTGTAATGAACTTAATGGAGCAATGGGATATTTCGGAATGGAAGGATATTTTAAAGGATCTGTATCAACATGCTGGTGGTGCAAGACTAATTGAGCCTTTAACGGAGCAGGATATAAAAAAATTAATGCACAACGCACAAGAGTTATTAGCAGAAGAAATTCAAAGGGTGTGAATAGCATGCTAACGATAAAAAAAATCCGAATTTATGGCTTTGGTAAGCATGAAAACATCACAATCTCCTTACATGAAGGTGTTACCATTTTTTATGGTATGAATGAGGCGGGCAAGACCACTATTCAACAGTTTATTTTACAAATGCTTTTTGGTTTTCCTACGAGGCAACAGGTGCAACGTAAATATGAGCCAAAGATATCTACTAAATTTGGTGGCCAGCTTACGATTTGTCATCCGTCCTATGGGCAATGCACCATAGAACGTGTTAAAGGGAAGGCAGTTGGCGATGTTACAGTTTATCTGGAAGACGGAACAACGGGGCATGAAGAGCTTCTAGCAAAACTATTATATGGCTATTCAAGAGCATCCTTTGAGTCAATTTTTTCCTTTTCATTACATGAGCTACAGGGCATTGAAAAAATGTCAGAGGAAGAGTTGACGCATTTATTACTTGCTTCTGGGACAACAGGGATTCAGCAGTTATCGTCACTAGAAAAGAAATTGGACAAAGATGCTAGTGAGCTTTTTAAAAAATCAGGTAAGGTGCCACTGATTAATCAAAAATTAGAACATTTAAAAAAGCTGGAACGCACAATTAAACAAGAACAAGACAATATTCAGACCTTTGAATATAAATTATTGCAATTACAACAACTCGCCCAAAGGCTAGAAGGTTTATATAGTCAGCAAAAAACGCAACAGCAAAATTGGCAACAGCTAACAATTCTCAAGCAGGCAATGCCACTTATGAAACAGCAAAAGGCTTTTGAGCAGATGCTAAAAAGCTACGAACATGTGCAATTTCCACCAGAAGGGATCCGGCGTTATGAGCAATTAAAGGATCGGCTTGTGCATGAAACACTACAAATCGAACAATTGAAGGAGCAGTATCAGGCATTACAAAATAAACTGCAGTTAACAGTGGACGAGCAAACTATTTCTGAAATGTCTCGACTTTTGAATAAAGAAGCAACATGGAATCAGGTAGTTGTGAAGGAACAGAACTTAATGGACGAGCTGTATTTACTTGAACAAGAAATAGAAGCACAGTTTCGTTTATTAGGTGTACAGGAAAAAACAGCACAGGATATTTTGCTTGAGGAAACAGTATCATTACAGCAAGAGGAACAATTTCAACGGCAGTTAAGCCTATTAGAAGAAGCGGAAGAAGAGCTAAAATTTCATCTGCGTTCGTTAGAACAAGTACATGCAGAATTAGATGCAGTCGCTCAACAGCAACAACAGCTTAAACAGGAGTCATTATCCACTGAGGAAGAACATATTTTAGCAAGGTGGCCCCAGCGTAAGCGAAAGCTTGAACAGTTGCGTTTGGGAAGGTCACAGCGCTCGAAACAGCAACAACCAAGTGTTTTCATATTCATAATGTTAGCAATAAGTATACTTGCGTTTATTTATGGTGTTTTGGAAAAAAATATGGCTGTAATTGTCATAGGCGCAGTTATGTCGCTGTTCATTACCTTATATTTAAAATTTGCTAGACAAGCACATGAAGCACCAAGTAAACAACATAGTCAGCAAATACGTGAATTAGAGCAGGAGGAGAATATTGCTCAGACCATACTGCTAAAAAAACAAAGACTTGAGGATCGATGGTTACATGTAAATGAGCAACAGCAAGAAAAAGAACGACAATATGTAAAACTTGAATATAAAATTCAGCAGGCTGAGCTGGTGATCGAAGAAGCCACTCTGTCGCTTCAACAATTTTTAGGGCGCTATAAGCTAGAGGGGAATGTACCAAAAACACTATTACCAGAGCTGTTTATGCGCATACGTAGTGTTCAAGAGTTGGTAACGAAGAAGAAGAGTACATGCACCCTTCTACAAACGATACAAGCGGAGAAAAATGAGCTAGTAGAACAAGCACAGCGAGTGTTAAAGGCGGAATATAGTGAGCAGGAAATTTTTATGCATTTACGCACCGCACTCCTTACTTTGCAACAGGAGCAGCAAATGTCCCAACAAACAAAAGAGCAGTTGGCTAGCCTTCAAACCAAAATTCAAAGTGTGCAATCTCATATAGAGAACTATGAGTCTGAAGTAACTCAGTTATTTAATGCTGCGAATGTTCAATCAGAGAAGGTTTATTATGAAATTCATGAACAATTTGAGCAACAGCAAAAAATAAAGACAGAACTTCAAGCAATTCAGAGTCAGCTAGTCTCATTGGATGTAGACAACGAACAATCATTAATCGACGAAGAACAGCTTAATGAACAACTCCTTGCTTTAGAGGAGGAGCGAGGCGCAATGCAGTTAGCAATAGATCATTGCTTGGAACAACGAGCGACACTACAAATTCAGAAGGAGCATCTTCTAAATGACGAGAAATATGGTCAATTGCTTCAACAGTTTGAACAAGAGAAATCAGTGTTGCAGCAGCTGATTGGGCAATGGGCTGCAAAAAAAGCCTTGACTACTGCGATACATGAAACATTATTCCGCTTAAGAGAAGAAAAATTACCTCATGTTTTGACAGAGGTTAATGCAATGTTTAATTTGTTAACAGGTGGACGTTACGATCAGCTTCTAATTAATGATGAAGGCTATTTTGTTGCACACGATGTTTCTGGATTACGTTATCAAATGGCAGAATTATCACAGGCAACGAAGGAGCAAGCTTATATTTCGTTGCGCATGGCACTGGCCAAAACGCTTACAGCTTCTGCCCCATTTCCATTTATTATGGATGATCCTTTTGTCCATTTTGATCGAAACCGTACAGACAAAATGGTACAATTAATGAAAGAAGTAGGATATGAACGTCAAATTTTATATTTTACTTGCCATGACGCGATGCTCGAACATTGGCAGAAAGACCAAATTGTCGATGTAGGAGCACTAGCAAATGAAAGGGGAGTGGCGTCAACATGAAGGGTATTACGACGCTCCAGGTTGGAGAATCGGTTGATCAATTTTTATTAATTAAACAAGCGACAAAAGGGGTTACCACAGTTGGGAAGCCATTTATGTCACTGTTATTACAAGATAAAAGTGGAGATATTGAGGCGAAGCTATGGGATACAAATGAAGAGCACGAAAAAATGTACCAAGCTGAGGCAATTGTACGTGTGGGTGGAGAAATTCATGACTACCGTGGCAAAAGTCAATTGCGTATAAAAGCGATCCGTGTAGCAAAACCAGAGGAGGGAATTGCTATTAATGATTTAGTTCCTTCCTCAGCAACTCCAAAAGAACAATTATATGAAGAGTTGACACAATTTTTCTTTGATATTAAAAATCCGAATATATCACGAATTACCAGAGCAGCTATTAAAAAACATCAGGATGCTATTTTAGTTTATCCAGCTGCAACAAAGAATCATCATGATTATGCATCAGGCTTACTGGATCATATGGTGTCAATGTTGAAGCTCGGTAAAGCTATTGCTGATCTATATCCTACATTAAATAGAGATTTGTTATATGCAGGAATTATTTTGCACGATATTGGCAAGGTTGTTGAGTTATCAGGACCGGTTGCAACAGTGTACACTGTTGAGGGGAACTTACTTGGCCATATCACTATTATGGTCAATGAAATTGCCAAGATTGCTAGTGAACTAGAGATCGAGGGCGAAGAAGTAATGCTATTGCAACATATGGTGCTATCCCACCATGGTAAAGAAGAATGGGGCAGCCCGAAAAAACCAATGATTCAAGAAGCGGAAATCTTGCATTACATTGATAATATTGATGCAAAGATGAATATGCTAACACGAGCACTTGGTAAAACTGCGCCAGGTGAATTTACTGAGAGACTTTTCCCGCTAGATAATCGATCATTTTATAAGCCGGCTATTAAGTAATGTAGATTTGAGTCTCATCACGGTTGGGGGATGATTGTAAAAGAGATGTGAATGCTTTATCTCTTCAATCAAAAAATGAAATAACATTCACAATGAATCCTTTTCATTTGCTTCAACAGATGTATTTACAAGAAAACTTTATTTCAAAGAAACAGCATATAAAAAGGGTTACGCCTGTATCAGCGTAACCCTTTTTCATATCGTACTATAATAACTATTTAGATTCTTTTTCAGTATCTTCAGCGTTATCTTTTTCTTCTTTACTTTCTTTAGCTGCTTTTTCTTCAGCTTTTTTAGCTTCTTCTTCAGCTTTTTTAGCTTGTTCTTCACTTGTTGTTGAAAGGTCCGCTATAGCTGCTTTGAAATCTTTATCAGATGTTTTTACATCAGCATCCTTCGCTAGATTTGCAACGATATCTTTAAGGATCTGCTTATCTTCACCTGTATTCGTTAACTTAGCTAGCATTTGTGAACTAATATTATCTTTTTCTTCTTTATATGAGCCAACATCTTTTACATCACGCTTGTCCGTAATTTCAATAATGTGGTAACCGAAGCTTGTTTTTACAGGCTCACTTAATGTATTTAACTCTAGGGCATAGGCAGCATCATTAAATTCATCTACCATTGTGCCAACAGAGAACCAACCTAGCTCTCCGCCTTTTTCAGCAGAGCCAGTATCAGTTGAGTATTCTTTTGCTACATCCGCAAAAGGAGCGCCACCTTTAATTTTGGCAATGACTTCGTTAGCTGTTTTTTCATCTGCCACTAAAATATGACGACCATTTAACTCTGTTTTCATTTGTTCATAATATTTTTTTACATCTTCTTCTTTAATAGCTTTATCTTTTAAAGCCTTTTCTTGAAGAAGTTGGAATCGTAAAGTTTCTTTAAAGCTTTCTTCAGTTAAGCCACTTTGTTGCAGAACTTGGTCAAAGTTATCTCCAAATTGTGTAGCCATATTGTCATAAGCCTCTTGGATTTCTTTATCTGTTACTTCATATTTATCAGCTAATAATTTCTCAGACACCATTTGTTGTATTACAAATGAGCCTGTTAAAGTTTTTGCTGTTTCATTAAAGTCAGCAACTGAAATGTCGCCTGCCTTTGAAGTAACAACTGTTTCTTTGTCTTCTCCGCTACAAGCACCAAGTGCTAATACCGAAGCAGCTAATGTTACAGATAAAACTGTCTTTTTCATAGTAGATATTCTCTCCTAACGTGGTTTCGTCCATTGCTTACTATAACATAAACGTATTAAAAACAAAATGGTTCCCCCCTTGAGTATAGCCTATAATTCAAATTTTGAAGCGCATAGGATATAGAAAAGAAAGGGGGTGAAGTTATGGGCAGCGGAGGATACGGCGGTGGCGGCGGCGGCGGCTATGGTTCAGGCTCAAGCTTTGCTTTAATAGTTGTGTTATTTATTTTATTAATTATTGTCGGTGCAGCGTTCCTATATTAATTGATAAAGTAAAACTTCATTCTGAGGGGACTTCATTTCCCTCTTCCTAAAGGATAGAGGAACACAAGCTAAAACCTTCACATCCTGTGAAAATGCTTGTGTGACCAACATCCTGGTGGCCCGAACCAATCGGGCATTTACTGGAAGTCGCTCCCAACCTAACTACTCTCGTTTACCCCTAGCAGTTTGAAGTCTAGTCTTACTGTCAGTTATATGTGGGGGAAAATGAAAAAAAGCTAAGGGTATCTCCTTAGCTTTTTTTAACAATATAGGCATTCGCGCCGCACGCTTAAGGTCACGTCCAGAAAATAAGATTGGTCAGAACGCGTTGTTACATGTGGTGTCAAACTTACACCATGCAAGTGGACGGGCCGTGGATATACTTTTCTTTCTAACTATACTGCATATAAAATTTCGATATAGAATGAGACAAGTAAAATTGTAATAAGTATATTTATAGTTCGGAATATTTTTGGATGTTTTTCTTCGGGAATTTCACGTCGCATGCACAGTGCATATGTCATGCGGTTGATTTGAAATAAATAGAATACCGAGAATAGAACTACAATCATTAATAGCAAGTCTATTCCTCCCCTCTTTCAGTATTAATAGCATATCAAAAAACGTCAATAAAACACAAGTACAAGCAATTTAGTGAATAGTGGGTGGCACTAAAATTTCATAGCCCTTTGGTGTTTCTTCAATTTGGGAGTCTTTAGGTGAATTTGATAAATATTTCACATACAAAATATCAATTAAACATAGACTACAATGGTAAGCTAAAAGCAATGTACCATAATGGGTATACGCAGGGAATAGCAGTGTCCCTATTAAAATGCTTGTATTTATAACAATAAATGGCGTGAGTAAAGCTAAAATATAACGATTTTTCGATAAAGGTTCATGAATACGCATGTGTAGAACAGGAATAACATAAAATTGGGTACGCACACGCAATTTTAAATGCTGACGTAAATCATACAATGCTAGAAAGTGAAAGAATTTATGAATTGGATAAAGTGCTAATATAGCAATAACAAATAGCCAAAACAAATGATCTGTATAGTGCTCGTCATTAAATAAATTAAATGTCACATAGGAAAGAGAAAAGACGGTTAAAAAAACAAATACAGCCATTATTATAATACGTGTTGTTCCGTAATGATGTTCTAGGTTTAAAATTTTCCAACAATGCATAGTTTATCAACTCCTAAATAGAACGGGTCCTATTTAATGTAAATTGATTTTTGTTAGAATGCAAGAAAAAGGAGGTATCTCAGAAATTTCTGAAATACCTCTTTTAGCATGTATTTTAACTGCTTTCAGCGGAAGTCAGTAATTTGCCGAGTAACTGCCCCTAAAAGCCCGTTTGGCTCTCACTTTCATCCCTTTACAGTTGAACGTTCTTCCATTGTGTCAAAGGAATCACGGAAGTGTTGGAAGGAACGCTCAAAGATGTCGATGAAGTCCTCTCCATATATATTGCGAATAACAGCCATAACATCTAAAAATTCTGGGAAGCGACCATATAAGTCTTTTAAAGCTAACGAGCCTTCGAGCACAGAATGATAAGTATTATGATAATTACTGTTCATTTCAACAATAAGTTCTGTACCTGCTTCTGTTAACTCGACATACGTATTACGTTTGTCGTCATCCCGCTTTGAAAACTTTAGGAATCCACGCTCTTCTAACTTCTTTGAAAAATTAAAAGCTGTTGAAACGTGCATAACCCCAAACTTTGCTACATCGGAAATTGAAGCCCCTTTTAAATGATACGAAATCCATAAAATGTGATGTTCGTTAATATTTAAATCGTAGGGTTTAATCCATTGCTGCCAATCTTTTTCAACCGCTTTCCATAAGGCTTTTGATAATTGCGCAATTCTTTGACTATAAAGCATCGCTTCTTTTTGAGTATATAATTCCTCTGACAAAGCCATCACCTACTGCTTTCTTTAACATTTTAAAAATATTATAGCAATAAAGAAAAAAAGTTTAAAGTTAGAAAAATTAAAAAATTGAAAAGTGGTTAAAAAATGATATTATAGCAATTATTTTTAATAAAAATATAGATTTTTTTGATGGTTTAGAAGGACTTTAGTCTCTAACTTTTTCTTTTGATTTTTTCCCATTTTCTGTGATTTGCGCGACATTCTTCTCGATTTCGTTTATTGAATTCTGTAATGCTTCTATTTCTTGTTGTAAGTTATTCTTTGATGGCTCGATTTCTTCTGCAAATGTAGTAATGGTTTGTTTTAAATCATTTACTATTTGTGGTATATTATTTTTCACTTCATTTGTTAGTGAATTAACAGAATGTTTCACTGTATCTACTTGCTGCTTTACATCTAAAAGTTTGTCCTTTGTACTTTCAGCATTTGCACGCAAATTAGCACGTAATTGCTGTCCTGATTGAGGAGTTGAAAAAAGTACAGCGATTGTCCCGCCAACGATCCCAGCTGCTAGTCCAAATAAAAATGGTTTTGCTTTCATATCGAATACCTCATTTCTGTAATTGTCATGTGTTATCTACTATTAAACCATGAAATGCTCATATACAAAAAGAAAAAAGAAACTAAACGAGTGATTTTGTATCACGGTTTAGCTTCCTTTGTTAGATTAAAGTGCGTTTTCTAGCACCTTTTTATTACATTGAAATAGCTGTATTGAATTTAGAACGTTTCACTAATTTTGTAACTATTGGATAAATAATTATAAAAGCGATGACATTAAATGCCACAGCAGGTAATACAACACCTACAAATAGAACAGTGAATGTTGCACCAACATTTGCGTTGAACACAAAAAGTGCTACTGCTAAAAAGACAGTTCCAGATAAAATTGTTCCTAAACCAACTAAGCCAGCCGATACTATGAAATTGTTTACCAATTTTTTTAGTACAAGTAAGGCAATTAAAAAGACAAAACCTGTAACTGCTTTATCGATAATATTGGGAACAAGACCGGCAGGAAACGTTGTAAACAATCCTGAAAGTACACCTGTTACTAAAGAAAGTAAAAACGTTTCTTTAACAGTAGGGAACAATAAAATGCCAATAAACATCATTGTTAGCATGAAATCAGGCTTCATGCCGTTTACCATACCTGGTGTAACTACATAAAGGGCAGCACCGACACCAACTAAAAGTGCCATTAATACTAAATTCTTTGTATTCATTTCTAATCTCTCCTCGACTATGCTAATCTTTTTTTGTCTCCTAACGTGTCCTCATGACCGTTAGCGAAACTTATTTGTGATTGTACGCTATAAATCTTTAAATTGCAATACAAAATTCTGACAATTTAGCTTTCTACAGCGAGTGTTTTCTGTAGCGAAAGCAAAGCGACAGCTACAATTATGCCGAGGCATAATGGATGTGATACTCCTGCCAATTTTTTGAAAAGCCTGGTTTTTAGCTTTATTGATAGCTTGTTTTGAAATCCCTAGTTTTTTTGAAATTTCTTCTTCCGTTACATCGTTGGTTTGACAACGTTTTAAGGCTAGTTTACTGGCTGCAACGTGTATAAAATCCTGAATAAAGATTTCTCTAAAAAACGTTTATTAGCTATAAATGTAAAATCAATTTTTGTCATAAACAGAACAAAAATTGATAAAATTCAAAAATATTCATCGTCAAACGTTTTGGGTGATAAAATCGTGGGCACTGAAAAACAAAAGAAATTCATTTTTATAAATCTATCTTATATTGGGTTTAGAAAATTAAAAAAGTCGATTTGCACCACTTTTTTGTGGAAGATCAACTTTTTCAGTATGGTTTGAATATAATCTCAATATTTTCGAATCCCTTATAATTTTCAAAAAAGCTCCGTATAGTCATTATAGGAAACTTCAGTAGTAACAGTATTTTTCAGACTTTTATCAATTTTTGTTCAATTATCAACAAAAATTAATTTTGAAATTAGTATCGTGAATGATAAGTTATGAATATACCGGTGAAAAAATTAAAAAGGGGGTATTTAAAATTGAATAAGAAAATGTATTTATTTTCTTTAAAGGAACACTGCCCTCTGGAATTGAGTTTACTTTTGGGGTCCCTCTATATACTAATGAATTTAGTGAAGACGATACTTTTGAATGGGTCATAATTGATTCCGAACTACAAATAAAAGAAAATATAATATTAGACTAATACCTGGACCTGAAGCAGCAAAACAATGGTTTGATAACAATACATCAATACATGTTACATTAGATGAAAATAATAATTTAATTTTTAATACTGGCTCTGAAATAATGACGCGTGGTGCAATAGGGTGTGCAACTGCAATAAGTGTAGCAATTGTAGGTAACATGTTTAGTATCACAAAAATAACAAAAATAAAGTGGGCTATCCAAAAGCTTGGTGGTATTTCGAAAGCTGCAAAAGAAATAGTAAAGTGGTACGATAAATATCGTGTAGGTGGACACTCAAAAACTAGTGCAATGTACAAAGCAATGGATAAAGTATCAGAAGGTCTAGCTTCCGATGTAAAAGGTGCATTACTAGATTTTCTAGGTATAACAGCAGTAATGGCGGCTTGTTTTGAATAGGAAAAAGAACGGCAAAATAGCCGTTCTTTTTTAGTTTTGACACCAAATGATGACCACCTTAAAATGATTATGTAAATTAAAATTAAACTTTCAAAAAAGGGATGATTGTAATGATTGGATATATAATGTTTTTCTTATTATTGTTTTTCTCAATTATGAAATTTTATAAAAGTAGAGCTCTTTTTAAGCTGCTTTCAAAAAAAGAATGGTTACAGTACATTGTAGGATTTTTATTCGCTTGGATTGTTGCTGCTATAATAATTATTGGTGGTTCAAAACTAACGAATAGTATTCAAATAGGTTGGTTAGATAATATTTTGACGATTATAATTATTTTAATAGGATTAGTATCTGCTGGATTTATTATGAATAAAACTTCACCAGGAAAATTAAAAAAATTTTACACGTGATGTTGAAATTAAAGACAGTTGGGTTAGCAATTAATCAGTTATCGTTAGCATATTTATCTCCGCATCTTTACCCTAGAGATGAACGAGCTAAAACAATCGTATCAAAGTCTATGTTTGTAAATTATTTTGTGATTATAATTGTAATTGGAATATTGATGTTTATTTTTAATACAGATGGGATTTTAAAATTAAATGTATATGAAGTATTGAATTTGCTAGTTACAATTTATATTTCTTCTATTTCATTAATAATGGTTTATTTTTCAAAGAAAATTTAAAACTTAAATTGCAATTACAAGTTGAACACTTTTTTTCAAAAAATCGCAATAAAATATTAAAAACAGCTAATATATTAGCTGTTTTTTTGTTTAAGTATAAAAAATCCTAATTTAGCTATTAAATATGAAATAAATATAAACATTAACGTAATTGATATTACGTATCCATCCAACGCTAAATCATATCCAGCTGGAACTAACATTTCTGGATTGATAAAAAATAAATTGAAATTAATAATGGGATAATAATAAGTCCATATGCGATAATATCTTTATTATTCATTACTCCTCATTAAAACATTGTTATAAGAACATGATTAGATTATATCGTGAAATCCTTAAAGCTAGTGGCTATCTTGAACTAGAATATCCATTATTGAAGGTTAGCTTTAATGCTTTCCGCAACTTCAGTTAATTGCTCGGGTGTATATTTTTGTGTTTGCCAATTTAAGTCCAAGCCTTCTTTTTCATCGTAACGCGGAATAAAATGTAAGTGGTAGTGGAAAACAGTTTGACCAGCTGCAGCACCATTATTATTAATTGTATTCAGTCCAATTGGATTAAAAGCAGCTTTAATAGCATTTGCAACTTTCGGTGCTACTGCATATAAATTGCTAGCCACAGCCTCAGGCATTTCGAATAGATCCTTGCAGTGATGTTTTGGAATTAATAGTGTATGGCCTTTAGCTACAGGTGAAATGTCCGTAAATGCATAGACATGTTCGTCTTCATAAATTTTTGTACTTGGAATAGATCCATCAATGATTTTGCAAAATAGGCAATCGCTCATTCGAAAATTCCCCCTTATTTTATATGTAAATACATTCTATCATACTCATAACTGTATCATTTGCTAATTTTTGATAAAATATAAACAAGAAGAGGAGTGAGGGCATGACGGTATTAGAAGTACAACATGTGACAGGTGGTTATACAAGAAAGCCTGTAATTAAAGATTTATCATTTACGATTGAAAAAGGAGAGCTTGTTGGCTTAATTGGCTTGAACGGTGCTGGTAAAAGTACGACGATTAAGCATATTATCGGAACGATGCTTCCAAAAGAAGGAGACATTCGTTTAAATGGTGTGACGTTAAAGGAAAATACGGACAAGTATCGTACAGCATTTTCCTATATTCCTGAAACACCTGTATTATATGATGAGTTAACATTACGTGAACATTTAGAATTAACCGCAATGGCTTACGGGCTAGATGAAGCAACACTTGCAGCTCGTTCACAATTATTATTAAAGGAATTTCGAATGGAAAAACGACTGAATTGGTTCCCATCTCATTTCTCAAAAGGGATGCGTCAAAAGGTTATGATTATGTGCGCCTTTTTAGTCAACCCGAGTCTTTACATTATTGATGAGCCTTTTGTGGGACTCGACCCGCTTGGCATTCAATCATTGCTTGATCAAATGGATGAAAAGAAAAAAGAGGGCGCTTCTATATTAATGTCCACACATATTTTATCGACCGCTGAAAAGCATTGTGACCGCATAATTTTATTGCACGAAGGACGTGTGCGAGCACAAGGGACAATGGAGGATCTACGCAAGGCATTTGCGATGCCACATGCGACATTAGATGACTTATATATTGCAATGACAAAGGAGCGCGACCATGAAGAACTTGCGTGATGTATGGTCCACTCGCTTCATGCATTATATAGGTGAAGTGCAAAAATATATGCGATTTATTTTTACGGGGCATATAGCGATTGTACTAGTATTTCTTATTGGAGCAGGGGGCTATCAATATAGTGAATGGCTGAAAATTGTTCAGCCTGATTTTCCGGCAGAGGTAATAATTGCAGTGGTAGTTGGGATTTTACTAGCATTTAGTCGTCCAACTTCACTTTTGAGAGAGCCTGACCAAGTGTATTTATTACCTTTAGAATCAAAAATGTCACAGTATTTTAAAAAGGCATTAGCGTGGACGTTTTGGTCACAGGTTTGGGTTGTGGCAATTGTTTATATCGTTAGTATTCCTTTATTAAAAGCTGTTACTGAATTAACAACATTTGAAGTTTGGGCAGTGTTCTTCCTTATTATTATATTGAAGTATTTGAGCGTTCAGGGTGAATATAGCTATCGTTATAGTGAACGTGGTCAAATGATTTGGGTGGACAGGCTAATTCGAGCTGTTATCTTTGGTGTTGCTGTGTACATGGGGCTTCATATGCAACTTCTTTTAGCGATTGTTGCAGTGGCTATTATGTGTGTGTATATTGTCATATTTAGAAAAAAATGTGCTGGTGAGCCTGTGCCGTACGAGCATTTTGTGAAGCTAGAACAAAATCGCATGATGAGTTTCTATCGTTTTGCTAATTATTTCACAGACGTTCCACATTTACGTGGCAGCATCCGTCGTCGTGGTTGGCTTGACTGGCTTTATAAATTTGTGCCATACAAGAAGGGCAATGCTCAAAAGTACTTGGTGTTCCGGACATTTGTGCGTACAGACGATCATTTTTATTTATGGCTACGCTTAACAGCAATTTCAGCTGTTATTGCAGCTTTTGTAGATATTCCTGTAGTTACGTGGATTGTTGCAGGTGCATTGAGTTTTGCTACAACGATACAGCTAAAGCAGGCATTATTATCAAGTGGTGAATTCCGCATGGACATGCTTTATCCATTACCAGATGATGCGCGAAAGGTTGCGGTCAAACAAATTGTACGTCTCGCAATGATTGTTCAAGCTATTATTGTTGGTCTATGTGGGGTCACACAGCCAATGTTTTATGTAACCTTCATTATAATTTTGGTTATAAGTGAATTGACTGCTAAGATCTCAAAAGCTTAATAATATGGTTAATTTCGCCTTATCACCAAAGGTAGATGACATTTTGCTAAAACGTATGCAATGTGAATAAGTTGATTGGAGTGGAGACTGGACGCCCCCAGGAAAGCGCTCAGTCGGAACGGAAATCAACCCACGTTATGGTGATCAGCAAATTATAAAAGCTCATTTCTCCAATTCTTTGATTGGAGAAATGAGCTTTATTTTTTATTCTACAAATTGATAGTCTAGTGCGGCTGTTAATAATACTTTTGCCGCTACGAGCATACCTTTTTCATCTATATCGAATTTTGGATGATGATGTGGGGCATATTCAGCTGGTTCAGCTCCGGTAAAGAAGAATGTACCTGGCTTTTCTTCTAAGTAGTAAGCGAAATCTTCGGCCCCCATAGTTGCTTCAATCTCTGCCACATCGCAAATATCCTGTGCAATATTACGCACGAATAGTGTTTCCTTTTCATGATTCACAACTGCAGGGTAGCCACGACGATAATCAAGTTCAATTGTACAATCATGGGCAATTTCTGTACCTTGGATAACCCGTTTAAACTCACGCTCCATCGTTTCACGAACATCCTTATTAAACGTTCTAATTGTTCCATTTAAATAGGCTGTATCGGCAATAATATTGTCGGCATTAGATGCTACGAATGAACCAACTGATAAAACAGCCGATTCCGTCGGATCAACTCTACGAGCGACAAGTTGTTGTAAATTCATCACAAGTTGAGAGCCAATAACGATAGCATCCTTTGTTTGATGTGGATGAGCACCGTGACCACCCTTACCTTGAATTTTTATTTCAAAACTATCAACAGCGGCCATCGCCGGACCTACACGGTAACCAATCATACCTGTTGGATGGCTGGAAGATAGATGTGTACCAAAAATAGCATCGACTCCGTTCAAAGCTCCAGCCTGTACCATACCAATCGCACCACCTGGATCAGCCTCTTCGGCATGCTGATGAATTAAAACATATTCTCCAGTTAATTCATCGCGCATTTCCCACAAAAGCTTACCGATAATTAATAAAGTAGCTGTATGACCATCATGCCCGCAAGCATGCATTACGCCAGGCACAGTTGATTTGTAAGGTACATCTTTTTCATCTTGTATAGGAAGTGCATCAAAGTCTGCTCGTAAAGCAATCGTTTTACCAGGCTTGCTTCCTTTAATCCGTGCAATCAGACCATAACCACTGACATTAGCTTCCACTGGCACGCCTAACTTTTTATAAAATTGAATAATATAGTTTGCAGTTTCTTGCTCCTGAAAGCTTAGCTCCGGATGCATATGTAGATGACGGCGAATAGCCACCATTTCATCAAAATGTGCATCAACCTTTTCACGTAGATGTTGGTTCATAGTAAACCTCCTTAAACAGAATGTATTACCAATATAATAGAAGTGAATACTCGCGCGTGCTGGGAGAATATCCGCGGAAGAGGAGCAAATATCCGCGCTCCTGGAGGGAATATCCGCGGAAGAGAAGCAAATATCCGCGCTCCTGGTGGGAATATCCGCGGAAGAGGAGCAAATATCCGCGCTCCTCGTGGGAATATCCGCGGAAGAGGAGCAAATATCCGCGCTCCTGGTGAGAATATCCGCGGAAGAGGAGCGAATACCCTCAAGCTTAAAAAACTAAGCTTCGTCTTCTTCCTTCGGGGCAACACTATAGGTTGTGACATAGGAAGCTGCTGAGAAAATATTTTGCTGATTCACACCTGTTGGCTCTTTACGTTCTGCGTGCGCTGATGTAAAGGCCTTTGAGCTTTTCCATGCTTCGAATGAATGAGGACCGTTCCATTGTGTCATTACAATATATGTTTCACTATTTATTGGACGTAGTAGTCGAAATGCTACAAAGCCTGGCTCATCTTCTATAGCACGTGCTCGATTTAAAAAGCGATGTTCAAAAACTGGTCGACCTTCATCGGTAACGGGAATATTGTTGAAGACAAAGAAGCCGCGTTCTTCTAAATTATTTACTGAATCTAGTACTTCAAACTTCCGTGGTGTTGTAAATACAGATTTCCCTTCTGTTTCATGTATAAGCACAGAGTTTCCTTCTCCGTGTATTAAAATCATCTTCTCGTTTGGATATTTATTTTTTAACTGTTCTAAAAAATCACCTGTACCAGAAGTTAAATAAATATACATAAATTTGCCCTCCTTATAAATGTTCAAAATATAGTGTGATTATCTCCATTTAAGTGTAAGTCTAACGCTTTGTCAAAAAAGAATGCTCTTAGAAAGAACAATTTTATGACATTTCACTAGGAAAACTATACAATAACAGAGGAAGCGTTTACTATTGAAAACGGATATCAATAATAACAGAATAAACAAGAGAATTTTACGATATGAATTTTATCGAGGGGAAGGAACTATTCATGACAACTTTTAATGATTCACTTCTACGTGCTGCACGAGGGGAAAGAACGGAGCATACACCAGTTTGGTATATGCGACAAGCAGGACGCTCTCAGCCAGAATATCGTGCAATTAAAGAAAAGTACTCCTTAGAGGAAATTACACATCAACCTGAGCTTTGTGCGTATGTAACGCGTTTACCGGTTGAAAATTACAATGTTGATGCAGCAATTTTATACAAAGATATTGTAACGCCTCTTCCTGGTATTGGTGTAGATGTAGAAATCAAAGCAGGCGTAGGTCCTGTCATTTCAAACCCTATTCGATCAATCGCTGATATAGAAAAATTAGGTGAATTCAATGCGAAAGAACATACACCATTCGTATTAGAAACGATAAAAATGTTAACAGAAGAGCAGCTGAATGTACCACTAATTGGTTTTGCTGGGGCACCATTCACACTTGCAAGCTATATGATTGAAGGTGGCCCTTCAAGAAACTATAATAAAACAAAGTCATTTATGGTATCAGAGCCTCAAGCTTGGTTTGCATTAATGGACAAGTTAGCTGACATGATTATTTCTGATGTTTCTGCCCAAGTCGAAGCGGGAGCAAAAGCTATCCAAATATTTGACTCTTGGGTCGGTGCTTTAAATGTTGAAGACTATCGTGTATTCATTAAGCCGATTATGACACGTATTTTTGCTGAGTTGAAAAAAGAAAATGTGCCACTAATTCAGTTTGGTGTTGGTGCAAGTCATTTAGCGAAAGAGTGGAATGATTTACCAATCGATGTTGTTGGCCTAGATTGGCGTTTACCAATTAAAGAAGCACGCATAAACGGGATTACAAAACCAGTTCAAGGTAACTTAGATCCATCGCTATTACTTGCTGATTGGTCTGTTATTGAGAAACGTACGAAAGATATTATCGATCAAGGTTTAGAAATGCCTGGACATATCTTTAACTTAGGTCATGGTGTATTCCCAGAGGTAGACCCAGCAGTGTTAAAACGTTTAACGGCACTTATTCATGAATATAGTGCTCAACAAATCCAAGCACGTTCTTAAATAATGTAGAAGTGACCAAGGTTTTATCCTTTTCTATGAATGATGTTCTGATTTCATCATAAGAAAGGGTGCTGTCCAATCTGATGAATTGGACAGCTTCTTTTTGTCACATTAGTATATGAGAAAAAATTTAATTTTAACTATTTTTAGAGGTGAAAAAGTTAATGAAAGAAATTAAAGGCTTATTAGTAATGGCATACGGAACACCCTATAAAGAAGAAGACATCGAACCTTACTATACACATATCCGACACGGTCGCAAACCATCAGAAGAGCATTTAGAAGATTTACGTAGTCGTTATGAAGCAATTGGTGGTTTATCGCCACTTGCGGCTGCTACAAAAGCACAAGCCGAAGCTTTATGTGCACGCTTAAATGAAGTACAAGATGATGTGGAATACAAATTATTTATCGGTTTAAAGCATATCCACCCGTTCATTGAGGATGCTGTCGAAGGAATGGTAGCAGAGGGGATTAAAGAAGCGGTTTCTATCGTATTAGCACCTCATTTCTCAACGTTCTCTATTAAATCATATAATGGCCGTGCAGCAGAAGCGGCTGGAGGTCGTTTAACATTTACGTCTGTGGAATCTTGGTATGATGAACCAAATTTCATTGAGTATTGGAAAATTAAAGTGAATGAAACATTTGAAGCAATGTCTGAGGAAGAACGCGAAAAAGCATGTTTAATTGTGTCTGCACATTCACTTCCAGAGAAAATTAAAGAGTTAGGCGATCCATATGAGGATCAATTAATTGAGACAGCTCGACTAATCCAAGAAGCGACAGGTGTAAAAAATGTAGAAGTTGGCTGGCAATCAGCAGGACAAACACCAGAACCTTGGATCGGTCCAGATGTTCAAGACTTAACGCGTGAACTATACGAGCAAAAGGGTTTCCGTTCGTTCGTTTACACGCCAGTGGGCTTTGTAACGGAACATTTAGAAGTTTTATATGACAACGATTTTGAATGTAAAGTTGTTTGTGATGAACTTGGCGCGAACTATTATCGTCCAGCAATGCCAAATACACACCCATTATTTATTGATGCAATGGTTGATGCCATTCATAAAAAATTAAGCTAAGCGAAAAGAAAGTGATGATGTTGGTGACTCAGAAAAGACGTAAGGTAGTTGTTGTAGGCGGTGGCATTACTGGCCTCACAGCTGCATTCTATTTGCAAAAAGAAGCACGCGCAAAAGAATTGCCGTTAGATATCGTACTTGTCGAGTCGTCATTACGTCTTGGCGGAAAAATACAAACACTGCGAAAAGATGGCTTTATTATTGAGCGCGGGCCAGAATCTTTTTTTGATCGTGAGAACTATGTATATGCTCTAGCAAAAGATTTAGGAATTGAACAGGAATTGATTACAAGCAATGCAGGACCGAATTATATTGCTGTTGGTAGTAAATTATATCCAATTCCGAGTAATCTTTTATCTGGGGCAACACCGCTTATCTCGTCATTCATTACATCAGGTTTGTTTTCACTCAGCGGTAAAGTCCGTGCAGCGGGTGATTTTTTCATCGCCCGTTCTGCACAAGATGATGATCAACCATTAGGGCAATTTTTTAGAAGAAGATTCGGTGCTGAAGTTGTGGAAAATCTAGTAGAGCCATTACTTGCAGGAACATTTGCTGGTGATATTGAGCAGTTAAGCATGCGTTTAACATTCCCGCAGCTCTACGGATTAGAACAAAAATATCGTAGCCTACTGATTGGTATGAAAAAGTCTGGTACGAATTTTTTAAGTAACCATCGCATCTCGAAAGATAAGGGGATTTTTCAAACATTTAATAATGGTCTTGAGACACTTATCGAAAAGCTTGAAGAATCACTACTTCCTGGGACAGTTATGAAGGGTGTTAAAGTTGAAGAAATAGAACATGGTAAAGATGGTACTGTCCAAGTTGTGTTAAATAATTTTACACAATTAAAAGCAGATGCTGTTATTATTGCCACACCATTTAATATGGCAGAAAAAATGTTCAACAAACACCAGCTATTAAATGAATTGAGTACGATGAAGGCAGCAACTATTGCTACTGTGACAATGGCCTTTAAAAAAGACCAGTTAGGTGATTTAGATGCATTATCATTTTTTGTCTCTCGAAATAGTGATTTTTCAATAACTTCTTGCACTTGGATTAATCGAAAGTGGCCTGGCACAACACCAAATGATTACGTGCTGTTACGTAGTTATATTGGACGAGTGGGTGATGAGACAATTGTAGCGTTATCTGATACTGAAATTGAAAAGACCGTCTTGCAGGATTTAATGAAAACAATTGGTGTAAATGGAACACCGTTGATGACAGTAGTTTCCCGCTGGAAAAATGCCATGCCACAGTATACGGTAGGTCATGAGGCGATGATAGAGCGTGTAAAGCAAGAATTACAGGAACATTTCCCGACTGTTAAGCTCTCAGGAAGTTCCTTCGAAGGAATATCTATACCAGAGTGCGTTGAGCAAGGTAAGAACGTTGCTAATGAAATATTAATGGAAATGTTTATGTGATTATATAGATTAAAAATTACCACTAGGTAGTACAAACTGAAAATATAGTTTGTACTACTTTTTTTATCGATGGATACAATAGAACAAACGGATAGAAGATATGAATTGTTAGGTGTATGGACTAACCATTTTTATTCATTTGTAGGATGAGAAAGTTTAAATCCTCCGATGATCTCAATTAAAAAACTGGGAAAGTAATTGACTTTCCCAGTTTAGCCATCCTTATAGAGAAGGCTAACAAAAGTACAATCTGTTATGAAATTCGGTGACAGGACCAAACAATACCACCGGAGTTAGCTCCTCCAAGAGTAAGTCCTACTGTTAAACCATTAGCATTGTAGAATAAATCAATGGTATCGCCTGCATTTAAATTAACTTCTCCAGCCAATGTTACTGTGCCATTACCAAGAATAGCGCGTAAAGTTAATAAGGTTACAGCTACATTTAATACAGGGAATAACCCGCTTATTAAATTTGTTGCAGTGTTTTGACGAATAGCAAATGATGGATTAATACTTGCCCCTAAACCTACGGAAATTGCTGCGGTTGTTGAATAGTTAATGGTAGCTTCAAAAGCGTATCTTCCAGTTGTAGGGACAGTGAAAACTCCAGTCATTGGATTGAATGCTGGTGTTGTAAAATATGGAGATGCAACACTCCAGTTAGTGATTATAGAAGAACTGTTTACAGATATAGCATTCGCAAATGCTGAGAATCCTTCTGTAAATGCTGGCCCAGTAGGTCCAGTAGGTCCAGTAGCCCCGGTAGCCCCAGTAGCCCCAGTAGCCCCGGTAGCGCCAGTAGCCCCAGTAACGCCAGTAGGTCCGGTAACGCCGGTAGCGCCAGTAACGCCGGTAGTGCCAGTGTCTCCAGTAACGCCAGTAGCCCCGGTAACGCCGGTAGCGCCAGTAGCGCCAGTAGCGCCAGTAGCGCCAGTAGCGCCAGTGTCCCCAGTAACACCAGTAGGTCCAGTAACACCAGTAGCCCCAGTAACACCAGTAGCTCCGGTAACACCAGTAGCGCCAGTGTCCCCAGTAACACCAGTAGCCCCGGTAACGCCAGTGCCCCCAGTAACACCAGTAGCCCCGGTAACGCCAGTAGCGCCAGTAACACCAGTAACGCCAGTAACGCCAGTAACGCCAGTAGCCCCGGTAACGCCAGTAGCGCCAGTGTCCCCAGTAACACCAGTAGCCCCAGTAGCGCCGGTAGCCCCGGTAACGCCAGTAGGCCCAGTAACGCCAGTAGCCCCAGCAAGTCCAGTGACGCCGGTAGCGCCAGTGTCCCCAGTAACACCAGTAGCTCCGGTAACGCCAGTAGGCCCAGTAACACCAGTAACGCCAGTAACGCCAGTAGCCCCGGTAACGCCAGTAGCGCCAGTGTCCCCAGTAACACCAGTAGCCCCGGTAACGCCAGTGCCCCCAGTAACACCAGTAGCCCCGGTAACGCCAGTAGCGCCAGTGTCCCCAGTAACACCAGTAGCGCCAGTAGCCCCAGTAACCCCAGTAGGTCCAGTAACACCTATAGCCCCGGTAACGCCAGTAGCGCCAGTGTCCCCAGTAACACCAGTAGCCCCGGTAACGCCAGTGTCCCCAGTAACCCCAGTAGGTCCAGTAACACCAGTAGGTCCAGTAACGCCAGTAGCGCCAGTAACGCCAGTAGCCCCGGTAGCGCCAGTGTCCCCAGTAACACCAGTAGCCCCGGTAACGCCGGTAGCCCCAGTAGCGCCAGTAGGCCCAGTAACGCCAGTAGGCCCAGTAGCGCCAGTAACGCCAGTAGCGCCAGTAACGCCAGTAACGCCGGTAGCGCCAGTGTCCCCAGTAACACCAGTAGCTCCGGTAACGCCAGTAGGCCCAGTAACACCTGTTGCCCCAGCAAGTCCAGTGACGCCGGTAGCGCCAGTGTCCCCAGTAACACCAGTAGCTCCGGTAACGCCAGTAGGCCCAGTAACACCTGTTGCCCCAGCAAGTCCAGTGACGCCGGTAGCGCCAGTAGCCCCGGTAGCGCCAGTAGGCCCAGTAACACCTGTTGCCCCAGTAGGACCTGTAATTCCTCCGGTAGGTCCGGTAGGTTTAACAGGCCAAATAGGACAGCCTGGAACAGGACCACCTCTACAACAACATGGGAATGTATTACATTTACTGCAAACTCTATCTATAAAATTTCCAAAATGCATTGTTTCACCCCCTCTCTCAAATAGCGTATTCATAGAGAGAAAAGGAGAAATAGTCAGTTATCTACTTGGTTATGCAAAATATATCGAGAGGCAATAAAAGAATTTATTAATCACTGTATAGTTAACCTAATACTTCTGTTAATGGAATATAAGCACTTAGATACTAACTAACCTATTTATATAGAAGGAAGTTAAGATTTTTCATTTTCCTTCTTTAAAATACGATCAAAATAAGCTTTATTGTGTAGAATTTTTTCATCATTTGGTAAAAAGGTTCTTGCTAATTCATTATGCGCATTGGCAAGTTCGAATTGTTGTAACCGATCAAAGAGGACACAAAGTTGTAAATGAGGCAACCAAGTGGAAAAGGGTTTATTTTGGAAAGGTGCGTTTGTTTTTTGCTTGATAGCAAGCGCTTGCTCATACCAAAATATCGCTTCATAATTTTTTGATTGTTGCATGAAATAAAAGCCAAGTCTGCAACACGCTTCTGCACGAGGAATATCATATTCAAAGCTTCTTAAAATGGAGCTCAAATTATTTTCTGGATCATTTAAATTGGAATAACAATCTGCTAATTTGTAGCAGGCTCGAATATTATCTTCTATCCAGCCTAATTTCGAAGTTAAAAATGTTTCATAGTAAAATATTGCGTCATCAAATTGACCATGATCGAATAACTCGTTTGCATAATAAAATGTATCGCGTGGAGAGAGTGGTTCTCCTGATTCAACTAATCGCTTATAGATGTTAATATTTCGCGTATGATCATGGCTGAGTGGTAAATGACTGACAGCAATATCACTAGCCAAAAGTTTGCCACCAACTTCTAAATATTCGTGTACCGCACCTATCCATTGGAATTGTTTATTTCTTTTTACTAAACGATTTCTCCTTAATAGGGAGATGACATTTCCCTGATTATCAAAGCTTAAATGATAATTCATCGAAACGGCATCTATATCAGAGGTTAAGGAATCTTTTAGGGCTTTCAATTTTTCCTGATCTTCCTTTAATAACACGTCGTCCGCATCTAGCCATAAAATGTACTCCTTCGTTGCCTGTTGAAATGAAAAATTTCTTGCAGCTGCAAAATGATGAACCCATTCAAAATCAAAAATACGATCTGTAAACTGTTTAACAATTTCTTTTGTATTGTCGGTAGAGCCAGTATCTACAATATTAATTTCATCGACTAAGTCTTTTACAGATGCTAGACATCTACCGATAACTTCTTTTTCATTTTTCACAATCATACATAAGCTAATTGACACCATAAAGTCGATCCCTCCTTACCATAATCTATGTACTACTATAAGTTTTGGTTGGATAAATGCTCGTTGATGAAGCATTACATAATAATAGATAAAATTACTTTATTTGTTTGTCATAAATTTACCTCTCAAGTTTCACTCGGATTTCACAATTGTGAAGTATAGTTAAGAAACAGAGGTGATGATGTTGAAAAAATGGGCATTCTTCATTTTTTCTTTAGTACAGATTGTATGGTTAGCAGGATGTACGGAGAATTCGCTTGAGCCTATTGAACGCGATCAGAATTTTATTGCGTCCTTAAATATACAAGAACCTTCATTAGATTTTATAGATGAACAAGGTAATGTCATAGCAACATGGTTATTTGACAAAGCTTACTCAGGGGCAATATTGCTCGGACAGGATCATGTGTTATTGTATGGTCATCAATTGAATGAAATTGACGTCTATACATTATCAACCGGGAAGAAGCTCTACTCCAAAAAAGTACAGGTTGGTACAACGAATGCGTACTATGTCGAAAATAAAAAACAGTTTTTTATTACGAATAGCAAAACAAATACTGTGACAAGCTTTGATGAGAAGGGCAACGAGCTTGCAACACAAAAGCTTGGTAATTATCCTATGTCAATGGCGGCCTATAAAGATAAGCTATATGTGATAAATTATAAAGACACGAAATTATCGGTGTTAAACATTGATAATCTAAAGGTTGAGCAAGAGTGGCCGATTCAAAAATCATCACATGGGATAGCAATTCTTGAAGAGACAAATGAGCTTTGGATAGGTGGTCATGGAGCAGGAAGCAAACCGAATAGTACTGTGAAAAAATATGATCTTACAACAGGTGAGGAACATGGAGAGATAGAAATGCCATTAATGCCTGTTGGATTAACCAAAACAAAGGATTCTGTCCTCGTTGTTAGTCATGGCCATAATAAATTATATGTGACTGACTTTGATGGAAATGTGAAATGGCAGCAAGAGGTAGGCGCTAATCCATTTGTCGTAAATCAGTTTAAAGATTATATTGTTGTCGCTGGCTATGATGACCATACTTTGTATTTTATAAAAGAAGGTCAGGTGAAAAAAACAGTTGATGTGGGGAACGGTGCATTTCAACTGTTAGTGAGGGAGGAATAAATGTGACAACTGTATTAATTGTTGATGATGAACAAGATATGCGTAATTTAATAGAAATGATGCTCAATAATTCAAAAATTGAGACCTTTACAGCAGCAAGTGGTACAGAAGCCTATGATATTATTATGCGCGAAAAAATTGATTTGGTTTTACTCGATGTAATGATGCCACATGAAGATGGCTTTGTGGTTTGTCAAAGCATACGTGTGATGTCGAATGTACCAATTATCTTCCTGACAGCACGTGATGCAAATGAGGATAAAGTAAAAGGTCTAACACTTGGCGGAGATGATTATCTTGTAAAACCTTTTACAAATGATGAACTAGTTGCGCGAATCCATGCTGTATTAAGAAGAAGCGGTACTAATATTGTAGATTTGCAGCAAAAATATGTGATGATTGGACCTATTAAGTTAGATGAGATTGCACGTAAGGTATCTGTAGATGGAAAAAGTGTTCCGCTTACTTTAAAGGAATTTGAACTATTGCATTTATTTATGAATAATCCTGGGAATGCATATACAAGGGAGCAACTACTAGAACGCATTTGGGACATTGATTATGTAGGGGGAACAAGAACGGTTGACACGCATATAAAAACCTTACGTATAAAGCTTGGAAAGGAAGCCGCGGGGCATATTCAAACCGTCTGGGGAGTGGGCTACCGTTTTGATCCTGGCGAATGAGAAAGATTTCAACACGCATTTTGTTATTAATCTTCGCATTTTTAATGATTACCGTTTTCTTTATGTATGTCCTGACGGATTATTTATATGAACGACTTTATGTAGAAGACACGAGAGAAATGATGGTAGAAGTTGGAACGAAACTACAAACTATGTATACCAGTGGTAAGGTAACGGATGAATTTATTGCAGATATTGAACATTATGCCAATTATTCGAATTTGAATATTTTTGCAGTAAGAAATCCACGTGAACTAAGTGCTTGTGTACCGTTTGATATTGATTACGAAACATTAATTGGCCCTGAGGAGCGACAGCAATTACTTGCAGGTGAATATGTGCAAAAAATCGGCTATGAGCCCCGATTTGATAGAAAGCTAATTTCTGTAGTACTTCCATTAGTAGATCAAAATAGACTTGAAGGGATTATTTATATTTATTTTCCTCTAGTAAAAATTAGTGAGTTAGCAAATAATGAGGTCATTTTCTTATTTGTCAGTGCCTTTATTTTTTTAATTGTAATCAGCTTTTTAATTTATAAAGGAATTCGTCATATTATGAGACCATTAAGCAATTTGCAAAGGGCTGTCGAGCAAATGTCATATGGAAACTACGGGACACGTGTACCAGTTCATTCAAAAGATGAAGTTGGGAAGTTATCCAGCACCTTTAACAAAATGGCAGAGGCTATACAACAAGAGGATGAGGCTCAAAAAACGTTTTTAGCAACAGTTTCACATGAGTTACGGACACCCATTAGCTATGTGAAGGGGTATAGTGAAGCAATACAGAAAAACATTATTCCAGAAAATCAAAAAGAGGAAACGATCCAGCTTATTGTACGTGAGGCGAATCGTATGGAACGTTTGACAAATGAACTACTTCAACTCGCCCGTATGGAAAATGAACAAGCAGAAATAACTTTATATCCAATTCCTCTTGCCGAAACATTACGTGAGGTTCAAAAAATATTAACTCATCAGGCAAAAAAGAAAAGCATTACACTTCATTTAGATGTTGATGATGCGTTAATCATCAAAGCTGAGGAAGTAAAGCTGAAACAAATTATTATTAATATTATTGAAAATGCTATTAATTATTCATATGAGCAGTCAAAAGTTGAAATCACGGCTATTGAAAATAATGATCATGCGCAAATTACTATAAAGGATTACGGGATCGGTATTCCACAGGAGGATTTATCGCATGTAACAGAGCGTTTTTATCGTGTTAACAAAGCACGAGGTCGAGCTGATGGTGGCAGTGGACTAGGCTTGTCGATTGTTGAACAATTGTTGAAGCAGTTAGATGGTAAAATTGACATTACAAGTGAAGTTGAAAAAGGCACAGTTGTAAAAATTATGTTGCCGTTAATGGAGGAGTAACACATGAAAAAATGGTTATTGGCATTAGTCGCAGTACCTGCATTGTTAGTAGGGTGCGGAGACAAGAAAGAGTCAGCAGATTTGAAAGAGCCAGAAATGCCTCAAATTCCAGAGGTTGAAATTTTAACACCGAAAGAAGTAGCAATTAATGAAACGATTGAACTTGCTGCGCAGGTTGAACAAGGTGGCAAAAAAGTGGATGATGCAGTTGTACAATTTGAGGTATGGGAATCTGGTAAACGCGATGAAAGCCAAATGATGGACGGTAAATTAGAGAAAGATGGCGTTTATAAAGCAACGACTACATTTGACCACGATGGTGTTTATTATATGTTTGCTCATACAACTTCTGCTAATGGAATTCATAATATGCCGAAGCAACAAATTACAGCTGGGAAACCTGATATGACGAAGGTTTTACCAGAGGATGAAAAGGAAAGTAATAGCATGGATCATAACATGATGAATCAAGATAATGATACATCAGATGACGCTGAGCATAGTGAACACGAAAAAAATGAAGAAAATCATCATTAAATGCTTGCATTATTTTTCAAATAGGAATATGATAATGACCAGATGACCGAAATGGTTTTCTGGTCATTGTCGTTTTCGGTGTACAAAACAAGTACATAACTTTAACAAAGAAAGGATGTTACTAATGGATCGTAGGCAGGAAATTCTTGAAGCAGCTGCAAAATCTTTTACATTGTTTGGTTACAAGGCGACAACGATGGAGCAAGTAGCGAAAATTGCTAATGTTGGTAAAGGAACGATTTACACATTCTTTGCAAATAAAGAAATTTTATTTCAAGAGATAGCCATGTCACTAGTACGAGACATGAAGGCTGAGGCGGATGCAGTGTTGGATGCATCAGCTGGCTTTATGGAAAATGCACACAATGCTTTAATGAGAATGCTACAGTTCCGTGAAAAACATCTTTTATTTGCGAAGTTATTAGAAGAGGAAAAAGAATTGCGAACGCCGGCAGTCAAACAAGTTTTAATTCGCATTGAGACTGAAATTTTATCGTATGTTGCTGAGTTAATTCAAAGACGTATTGATAAAGGTGAAATCAGAGACTGTGATGCAGAATTGGTAAGCTATCTGTTGCTAAAGGCGTATCTAGCATTTATTGTTGATTGGCATGAGTTACATGGCGACATTATTCCAGAAGAAAAGATACTGAATCTTTTCAAGGAAACAATTTTCCGTGGGTTAATTTTAACTTGATTCGGTTGGGATAATAGGGAAATTAAAATACTGAATCAAGTGAAAGCCTAGGAGCAAATTTATCCCATAAGAGGGCTTAGATTTTTTTTTGAATAAAAATGACCAATTGACGTTTTTGGTCAAACAGTTTAGGAGTGAAGAAAACTTATGATTAAAGCTGAGTGGCTGAAAATCTTTAAAACAAGAAAAATGCTTGTTTCAATAATCGCTGTATTATTTATCCCGGTTATGTATGCAGGTATGTTTTTATGGGCGTTCTGGGATCCATATGAAAGCCTACCTGAATTACCAGTAGCCGTTGTCAATGAAGATAAAGGTGCTGAAATGGCAGGAGTTAAATTAGATGTAGGGAAAGACTTAGTCGATAATCTCGTCAAAAGTGAGCAGTTTAACTTTATTGAAGTAACCAAAGAAGAAGCTAAAAAAGGCTTAAATGGTCGAGATTACTATATGATTTTAGAAATTCCAGCAAATTTCTCTGAGCATGCCACTACGTTATTAGATGACAAACCTTCTAAATTAGTTATGAACTATATTCCAAATGAAGGATTAAACTTCCTAAGTGCACAAATTGGTGATTCAGCAATGGAAATGATACGTGCGGAAGTAAATACACAAGTTTCAACTACTTATGCAGAAAATTTATTTGATACAATTACAACAATGGGAGATGGCTTTACGGAGGCTGCTGATGGCTCTAGTAAGCTAGATGAAGGTGCCAAATCTTTAGCCAATGGTGCGAAAGATTTAAAAGGTTATCTTGAGCAATTAGCATCAAGTACAGTTGAATTGTCAAATGGTACAGATAAAATTACTAAAGGTGCTGGAGAGGCTGCAAAAGGCGCTAATGATTTATCTTCTGGCTTAGTAAAATTAGAAGACGGAACTGGACAGTTGCAAAAAGGTGCACAGCAAGCAGCAACTGGAGCAACAACCCTTGAGCAAGGTTTATCGCAATATACTCAAGGTGTAGCGAAGGTGCAAGCAGGTTTATCTACAATTAATGAAAAACAACAACAAATTAGTTCAGGTGCAGCTTCAATTGCTGACAATGCAGGCGCATTAAATGGTGCAGCAAACCAATTAACTGCTGGTTCTGCAAAAGTAGAAGAAGGTATCACAGCTTTATCCAATCAATTACAAGGCATGATGGCTTCACTACCTGAAGAGGAAGCTGCAGCATTAAAGCAATCTTTAGCAGAGCTACAAGCAGGAAGTGCCAGTGTGCATAATGGCTTAAATTCTTTATCTGCTGGTACAGAAAAATTACAAGCAGGTGCTAGTCAAGTAAGTTCTGGTGCAACTCAAATTGCAGCAGGTCAAGGAGAAGTGTTAGCGGGTGCTAATGCATTAACAGCAAATAGCGGTGCATTAGTCGAAGGAGCAAAAGGTCTCCAAGCTGGTAATGCAACGCTTGCACAAAAATTAGGTGAATTAAATGCTGGTGTGAATACAGCCGTAACAGGTTCTAAAGCATTAGCTTCAGGTTTAAATGAACTAGCAAGTGGTTCAACAGCATTGAATCAAGGTACATCAACACTTGCATCAAAATCAGGTGAGTTAGCACAAGGTTCTGCAGAGCTTGCAGATGGTTCATCTGAACTTGCAAATGGTACATCAACTTTATCTAGCGAATTAGGTGAAGCAGGTGAAAAAGCAGGCGAAGTTCATGTAAATAAAGACACATATGATATGGTAGGTAACCCAGTTGAGATTGAAAAAGAATCTGTTAACCATGTACCTAACTATGGAACAGGTTTCTCACCATACTTTATTTCTCTTGGTTTATTTGTTGGTGCATTAATGATCTCTATCGTTTTCCCACTTGTAGAACCAGCAATTCGTCCAAAAAATGGTGCAGCTTGGTTTACAAGTAAAGTCTCAGTTTTAGCAACAGTCGGCTTAATTCAAAGTATAGGAACAGTAGTTATAGTAAAATGGGGTTTAGGCCTTGAAGTATACAGTTTAGGACACTTTTTCCTAACAGCATTATTAACAAGCTATGTTTTCTTAGCTTTAATCCAAATGTTAGTGTCCATTTTCGGTGATCCAGGACGCTTCATGGCGATTGTTATATTAATTTTACAACTTACAACAAGTGCGGGTACATTCCCACTTGAGTTAATTCCAGAACCATTACAAGTATTTAATACACTATTGCCAATGACATATACTGTTCAAGCATTTAAAACATGTATCTCTACTGGTGATATGTCATTCTTAATGCAAAACTACGGAATTCTATTAGGTTTCCTAGTAGTATTCTTAGCTATTACATTCGGTTATTTCATGTTACTACATGCAAAACGTTACTCAAAAGTAGCCGAAGAAAACTAAAAATAACACTTTTGACACCCACCCATGTATGGTGGGTGTCTTTTTTTGGTTGGACAAGTGCTTTAAATAAGGTGTCAGGGAAAACTGCTCGGGTAGCATGGGAAACTGCTCAGGTGACAGGGAGAACTGCTCGGGTAGCATGGGAACTGCTCAGCTCCAAGGAAGAACTTCATAGGTGAAAAAAATTATATAAAAAACAACAGCTGATATGAGCGTATCAGCTGTTGTTTTTTGTAAGTGTAAGAGATTTAATTAAGGGTTCATCAAAAAATGATGAGGGGTGTCATTATTAGTACGTGTGGGGCACGTATATGACAATTACAGAATAGGCAAATGCTTATAGGTGGTTACATTTTTCACAAGTGTTGCTGTAGCATTCGCTTTGTTCTTCAATTTTTTCACCGCATTCTGTGCATTGTTTTGCAGGTAGGTTCTTGAAAAATTCAACTACGTTTTCTAACATTGTGGACTCCTCCTTTAAGTTCATCTGTACTATTACTGTTCTGATATTTTCTAGTGTATTATAACAGATGCTTTTCGTCAACACTAAATGCCTAATTTGCGTTAAAATAAATATGGATATTTTGTGAAGGAGGAGATGTAATTATGATATTCGTTGATAATAAAGGGATTCATGATCCACGCATTAATCTTGCCATTGAGGAGTATTTATTGAAAACGATGGATGTTGAGAAGGAGCCAGTGCTGCTTTTTTACATAAATCAACCTTCAATCATCATTGGCAAAAATCAAAATACAATCGAAGAGATTAATACAGATTATGTGGAGGATAATGGAATAATTGTTGTGCGACGTCTTTCAGGTGGAGGCGCAGTGTATCATGATTTAGGGAACCTTAACTACAGTTTTATCACTACAGATGATGGCGAAAGCTTTATGAATTATAGAAAGTTCACACAGCCGGTTGTAGATGCACTTGCAAAAATGGGTGTTCACGCTGAACTTTCAGGTCGCAACGACATTTTAGCGGAAGGACGTAAAGTTTCAGGCAACGCACAATTTTCTACAAAGGGCCGTATGTATAGCCACGGTACTTTAATGTTTGATACAGAAATTGATGCTGTTGTATCTGCTTTAAAGGTGAAGAAAGATAAAATTGAATCAAAGGGCATTAAATCGATTCGTTCGCGAGTAGCTAATATTTCTGAATTTTTAAAGGATCAGATGACGGTTGAAGAATTCCGTCTAGAAATTTTAAAATCGATTTTCGGTGGCGAAGAAAATATTCGCTACTATGAGCTAACGGAAGAAGATTGGACAAATATACACAAGCTATCTGCTGAGCGTTATCAAACATGGGAGTGGAACTATGGCAAATCACCACGCTTCAATATTCAAAAAACACATCGTTTCCCAACTGGAGGTATTGATATTCGCTTAGAAGTGAATCATGGAATTATCGAAGAAGCACATATTTTTGGTGATTTCTTTGGTGTTGGCGACATGGCAGATGTTGAACAACGTTTAGTTGGGACAAACTATGATCGAACTGCAATCGCTGAAGCATTAGCGGATATTGATATTCCAACATATTTTGGTGGAATTATGACAGAAGAGTTTCTACAATTAGTATATTAAGAAAAGCTTGTGCAGAAGTTGGTAAATGTCCTTATTGATTTGTTAAAACGTATTGCCATGAATATAAGTTGATCTTCGTTCCGACTGGACGCCCCCCAGGGAAGCGCTCAGTTGAAACGGAAATCAACCCCATGTTTTGGTATGAGCCATGCAAGTGATTTTCCAATATATTTTGGTCCATCACCGAGACCCTGCAGCGAAGCGGATGTTTCCTGTGTGAAAGCGTAGTGCTAACGCAGCGGCAGCAATGTTTTATCTGTGCGAAAGTGCAACGACAGCAACAACAAAAGCGGCTCATCGGACGCCCCCAGGAAGCTCTGCTCTGTGCGAAAGCGAAGCGGCAGCAACAAAGCGCCAACAGGAACGGAAATCAACCTCACGTTTTGATGATAAGCCGTACAAATGATTTCTATAAGTCGTTACGTGTTAACTTTTGCTACAAAAAGGTTCGTTGACAATTATGTCGTCGGACCTTTTTTTGATACAATATAAATAGAAAGGAGTTTTTGTATGGAGAAGCATCGAATATTTATTGTCGAAGATGATGTAAAGATTGCGTCATTGCTCGCAGAAACGCTTAGAAAATATCAATACGAAGTTGAAACGATTAAAGAATTTGACCACCTCATTGAAGAATTTACAGCATTTAATCCACATATGGTGTTGCTTGATATAAATTTACCTTCGTATGATGGCTACTATTGGTGTCGCCAACTACGTCAAGATACAACTTGTCCTATTATTTTTATTTCAGCTCGTTCTGGGGAAATGGATCAAATATTCGCGCTTGAAAATGGGGGCGATGATTTCATTACGAAGCCATTTAATTATGAGATTGTACTAGCTAAAATCCGTAGTCATTTGCGTCGTACATATGGTGAATATGCAGTAAGGCAAGAGGAACGAACAATTAAACAAGGACAGCTTGTTCTTCATTTAGAAAGAATGGAGCTTCATAAAAATGATTTAGAAATTCCTCTTCAGAAAAAAGAATGTATCATTTTAGAACTGTTAATGGGCAATGCACCAAAAGTAGTGACGCGTGAGCAACTATTAGAAGAACTTTGGGACGATCAGGCATTTGTTGATGAAAATACATTGAACGTCAATATGACGCGAGTACGTAAAAAGCTAGCGGATTATCATATTACGTCATCTATCGAAACGGTACGCGGGGCAGGATATCGTTTTATATTAAGTGCAGGTGAGTTATAGTGGGCTGGAAATTATTTTTGCGTGATTACGCATCGTTCATCGTATTCCAGTTCTTTTTAGTCGGCTTCATCATGGTCTTATATTGGCTGGATGGCTTTCGAAATGTCGATACGGCTATTTATTCCTTCTGTATTAGTTTAGTGTTGTTAGCCTCATTTTTACTGATCCGCTATTTAATGCGCCAACGTTATTTATTAAAAATATCGCAACTTCCTAAAACCATGGAGGATGTGTTACAAAAAAACGCTAAATCACCTGAGGGGGTACAGGTAGAGAAATATATGCATGAACTATATCGACTGTACCAGCATGAGCTCCAATCGTTATATGCTGGCCACAAACGACATGATCAGTTTATTAATCAATGGGTACATCAGATGAAAACACCAATTTCTGTTATTGAGCTCTTATTACAAGATGAGCGTCCTCTCGATAAAAAGAATGTGCAGGAGGAAATTGATCGCCTGCGCAGAGGCTTGGATATGGTGCTTGTAAATGCTCGGTTAGAAAATTTTGAAGAGGATATGCAAGTAGAACAGGTTGCTTTAAAGACGATTGTAACTGCAACTGTTAATGAAAATAAACGTTTATTTATTACAAAGCGAGTTTTCCCAGAAATTCATATTGAGGATGACATAATCGTAGCGAGTGATTCAAAATGGCTTCGTTTTATTATCGGGCAATTCGTAACCAATGCAGTTAAATATACATTTGAAGCAAATAAAAAAATAGCGATTTCGGCCATTAAAAAGGATGACTACGTACAGTTAGCCATTTGTGATGAAGGTATTGGTATTCCAACTTCCGATCTTTCTCGTGTCACTAAAGCCTTTTTTACTGGTGAGAATGGACGTAAAACCGGGGAATCTACAGGGATGGGCTTATATTTAGCTAAAGAAATCTGTGAAAAACTCGGTCATGAATTAAACATTACATCAGAGGTAGGGAAAGGAACAATTGTTACAGTGACATTTACGAATTAGGGGGAGCAGAGATGAAAGAAGTACACTTTGATAAGTGGGTTTTAAATGTCAAAACTGAAAAAACAGAGGCATTATACGAATCGCATAACGATGTTTGTCTATGTTTATCCTGTAAAAATTTCCGAAAAGCTAGCCTTTTGCTTAATGAAGAAGTCATGAATTTTTCAGATAAGCTAGGGCTAGACTTACATAAACCAACTTTACTTAATGCTTTTCCTGTAGAAGGTGAACAAGTGATGTATAGTGGGCATTATACGATTTATGGAGAAATAATCGAAGGTGAAATTGATGCCTGGGATGTAATTGTTGGGGATCATTGCTTAAGTCTAGTGGAGGAGGATGGCAATGAGTCCGCTATATCATTAACAGAGCCACATTTTCAAATTGGCTTTGAGGTAGTATTGCAATGGCTTTTACCAGAATCTATGGAATTAATGAAGAAATAAGGTGAATAAAGTATGCCTATTTTACAAATAAAAGACGTGACGAAGGTATATGAAGGTAAAGTAACTCATCGTGCGCTAAATCAGCTAAGCTTTGATGTAGAGGAAGGTGAGTTTTTAGCAGTCATGGGTCCATCGGGAAGTGGAAAAACAACATTATTAAATATCATTTCTACGATTGATGAACCAACTAGTGGAGAAATTATTGTAGATGGCATGAATCCTCATATGCTGAATGCAACAGAGCTTGCCTACTTTAGAAGAAGACAACTTGGTTTCGTTTTTCAGGATTTTAATCTTTTGCATATGCTGACCGTGGAAGAGAATATTGTGCTGCCATTAACATTAGATCAACAGCCATTAGAAGTAATAGAGGAGCGTCTTGCAAGCATTGTGGAAAAGCTTGATTTAAACTCTTTCTTGCATAAACGTCCAAATGAAATATCAGGTGGACAGGCACAGAGAACAGCTATTGGTCGAGCACTTATTCATAACCCAAGTCTCATTTTAGCAGATGAGCCGACCGGCAATTTGGATTCCAATTCTTCGCGTGATGTACTTGAACTTTTAACAAAAGTCAATCAAGATAAACAAACGACAATCGTCATGGTAACACACGATCCAATTGCAGCTAGCTACTGTGATCGCGTGTTATTTATTAAAGATGGGGAATTTTTCAATGAAATTTACAAAGATGATCGTCGTCAAATGTTTTTCCAGCGAATATTAAATGTTTTGAGCTTACTAGGAGGAGGACAAGTAGGTGACCTTTCGACAATTCGCTTACCGTAATGTCGTACGGAACAGCCGCATATATGGTGCCTTTTTCATGGCTAGCTTTTTTTCTGTGGCTGTGTTTTTTATCTATTCAATGCTCATGTTTCATCCGGATATTGAACGAGGAATTTTAGGAGAGGTATCGTTAATTGGGATGGTCGGTGCAGAAGTTGTGCTCGTCCTTTTTACATTATTCTTTTTATATTATTCGATGAGTGCCTTTTTAGAGGCTAGATCCCATGAGTTTGCTATTTTATTACATCTAGGAATGGAAAGACGCCAGATGAATAAGCTTGTCTTTTTGGAGACAATGATTATTGGTTCGGCCTCTATTATTGTTGGAATAATATTTGGTTTCTCATTCTCCAAATTCTTTTTCATGATTGTCCGAGAAATTTTACATTTAGATAAGTTGCCTTTGTATGTATCGTGGCAGCCATTTTTACTAACAATAGGTGTCTTTACAAGTGCTTTTGTAGTGATTTCCTTTATCAGTGTGTATTTTACACGTGAAAGAAAATTACGCGACCTTATTAAGGAAAGTGCTTATTTAAATAGTGATTCAACCTATTCAAAAAAACGTGCAGTATATGGGATTGCTCTTATTTTATCAGCCTATGTGCTAGCATTTGTCGTGTCGAATACATCATTAATTGGTTTATCATTATTAATCCCGCTTTCAGCAGCCTTTGGAACATATTATTTTTTTAGTGATACAGTACCTTGTTTTATAGATAAAGCTCGAGGCAAACGCGAATACCATTGGCAACGCTATCGTCTCCTTTCGTTAGCTGAGCAAACACATATTATGAAGGATAATGTGAAAATGTTTTTTGTTGTAACGATGGTGTCTACAATGGCATTTTTATCTGTCGGTGTTTTAGCAACGATGTCTTCTTATACGACACAGTATGATCGCTTAAATCCTCTAGGGCTTGTCTATAAGGGAGATGTCGACAATCCGTATGAACGAAATCATATCAACTCTTTACGAATTCAATTAGAGGAGAAAGGTCTGTCCTACCATTTATCTCGCTTTGTTGTTGTAAAGCAAACGTCTTCTTTTACTAATAATGAGGTTGAAGTCTTTAGAGAATCAGATATGAATGTATTGCTGTCGTCCTTTAGTTATCCATTACTTGACTTGTCTTCAGGACAGGCAGTGTTTATACCCTATTCAGAAGAATCCTTGAAAAAATTAAAAAATAAAGTTGTGCATACGGTGTTAGAAGAAAACGCTATCCCGTTAACTATTGATAGTGTATATCCTAAAATAGTATTCCCAGGCTCTATTGTTAGCGTAAATTCAATCGTGATAAGTGACGAGGATTTTGCAAGGCTTATTAAGCCGATTGCCGATCAAGATGTTTTGCAGCCAACCTATCACTTATTTACTTTCTATATTCCTCAGTGGATAGAATCGAAAGATATCGGCCAGGACATAGACGAGTTAACAGCATCTCAATCTATTGAAAAGAAGGGTAAATTTAGCCCGTATTACTTTGAAAATGCAGGATTAAATTATTCTTATATACTAGCTACCTATTCATTATTTACATTAGTAGGTGTCTTAGTAGCAAGTGTATTTTTATTAGCAGCAGGTAGCTTTGTTTACTTTAAATTGCATGCCTCTCTTGAAAGAGAAAAGCGTAAATTCGATGTCTTAAAGCGAATGGGCTTAACAGATACAGAGCTCAAAAAGCTTGTGAATCGCCATTTATTCCCACAGTTTTTCTTGCCGTGGGGTGTTGCAATGATGCATAGTGCCTTTGCTTTTATTATGGTTCAAGGCATCTTAAAGGATATTGCTAATATTTCGATTGTAAAAGAAGTTTTCTTTGCTTTTGGTTTTTTTGTTTTAATACAAGTAATCTATTTTTATTTGATTCGTTGGCGATACATCTCGCATATTCGTTCATGACAAAAAATGCGTGAAAGAGAAAAAAATGAGTTATTTGACGTAATTTTTGACATGAAATAAAAAGTTTCATTGTCTTTTAGATATATTTCTTATATAATATTACTGAATAACGATTCATTTTATACGATAAGGGGATGGTGTAATTGAATTTAGTTTCATGTGTTCGTCAACAAGCAGTAGAGCAGCCGGATAAAATTGCGTATCATTTTATGGGGAAAGATACGACATACGGTGAGTTTGAACACTCAGTTGGTCGCTTTGCTAAGGGGTTACAACAATTAGGGGTTGAAAAAGGGGACCATGTGGCGTTTTTACTCGGCAATACACCACATTATTTAATTGCGTTATATGCAACAATGCGTATAGGGGCAACCGCAATTCCGATTAATCCAATTTATACACCGGATGAAATTTCATATATTTTGCATAATGGTGATGTAAAAGCTGTTATTGCTCTTGATGCACTTCTTCCGTTAGTAGAAATGGGTGTACAAGCTTTCCCACAAGTAAAAACATTTGTTGTTTGTGAAACAACAGCAGATGTTGCTGAAAAAGTAGCTACTTTATCTGAAGAGGCACAGGCAAAAACGCATTTGTTTTCACAAGTTATAGCCAGTGCATCGGGCACTTGCCAACCAATAGATGTAGCTGACGACGATAATGCAATTATTTTATATACTTCAGGTACAACAGGTACTCCAAAGGGCGCAATGCTGACTCATGAAAATGTCTATTCTAATGCTCGAGATGTGGCGCATTATTTAGGCTATAGAGCAAATGATCGTATTATTGCTACATTACCAGTTTTCCATGTATTTGCGTTAACTGTTGTCGTGAATGCACCTTTATTGAGTGGAGCAACAGTTTTACTTGTACCACGTTTTAGTCCAGCTGAAGTCTTTAATTTAACAAAGGAACAAAAAGCAACAGTCTTTGCAGGTGTACCAACTATGTATAACTTCTTGTATCAATTACCAGAAGGCAACCCTGAAGATTTCTCAACAATACGCCTAGCGATCTCAGGTGGCGCGTCTTTACCTGTAGCACTATTACATAATTTCGAGAAGAAATTTAATGTGCGTGTTTCGGAAGGCTATGGCTTATCAGAAGCTTCACCGGTGACGTGCTTTAACCCATTGGATCGTGATCGTAAAGCAGGTTCTATTGGGACAAACATTTCCAATGTTGAAAATAAGGTAGTGGATGCGAATGGCCAAGAAGTGCCTGTTGGCGAAGTAGGGGAACTAATTGTTCGAGGACCTAATGTTATGAAGGGCTATTATAAATTGCCTGAAGAAACAGCGATGGCTATACGTGATGGCTGGTTATATACAGGGGATTTAGCTAAAGTTGACGAAGAAGGATACTTCTACATCGTTGACCGTAAGAAAGATATGATTATTGTAGGCGGATTTAATGTATATCCAAGAGAGGTTGAAGAAGTACTCTTTGCTCATAATAATATTGTAGAAGCGGCAGTTGTAGGCTTCCCAGACCCTAATTTAGGAGAGGCAGTTCATGCATATGTTGTCTTGAAAGATGCGGATGCAACTTCAACAGACGACCTTTTTGCATACTGTGCAAAACATATGGTGAAATACAAGGTTCCTAAAGTAATCGAAATTATGGATGAATTACCGAAAAATACGACAGGGAAAATTTTGCGTCGGTCATTAAAAGATAATAAAGTAGGGGCTAGGACATAACTGCTCAAAACCTGAAAAAGCGCGAGAAATCAATTTTAGAAACGTTGATTTCTCGCGCTTTTCTGTGGAGAGCGTCGAGTAGCCTCCTACTCCAATCAGCGATAACGTAAAGATTTTATAAATTATTATGTATCTCAAAAGTGAACGCCGTTCGGCAAAATAAGGGGTTGATTTCCGTTCCGGCTGGGCGCTTTGCCGCTGACGCTTCGCTTTCGCGCAGAGCAGAGCTTCCTGGGGGCGTCCGATGAGCCGCTTCGCTTTGCTCCAGGGTCTCGGGCCAACACGATGTTGGTCACGAAGGCGTTATCACAGGACGTGATGCTCTTAGCCTTCGTTCCCCTATCGCTGATCCCCAAGGAGTCGCCCAGCCTCCACTCCAATCAACACTTCACATAGCATGTTTCTTCTGGCATTTCACTTTAATATATTAAAGCAAACTTCAGCAACAATGTTTTTTTATATGTGCGAAAGCAAAGCGGCAGCAACAAATGTTTTTGCGCGAAAACGAAGTGTCAGTGGCAAATGTTTACTGCGCGAAAACGAAGTGTCAGCGGCAACAGATTTACAATCGCGTCACTGTTATAAGTTTTTTCCGTTCGATTATGGTGAATAGCCCTAGCTCTTATTTATTGCATAATTGATCTATTTGAAAAGGTATGGTCTCTAAATTAAATAAGTTGAGTGTAGAAGTCTGTAAGTGATAAAATCAAACTTGTGAAAACTACATACTTTTTAAAGGCTTGTCATATAGTGAGGGAGTAACATCTCAGACTGTAAACAAAAATGGAACCCTTAGGTGTTTAGCTACGTCAAAGCTTTTAGAAAATTTAATTGAAAGAGAGTATACAGAAAAATGATAGAACTCATCAAGGAATTAATTAGTTTTATTATGCATATCGATGTGCATTTAGAGGAAATCATTCGTGATTTTGGTAATTGGAGTTATCTAATTTTATTTGCAATTGTTTTTGTTGAAACAGGTGTCGTAATTTTCCCGTTCCTACCAGGTGATTCATTGCTTTTTGCAAGTGGTACGTTTGCAGCAGCAATGGGTTCATTTGATATGTGGATCCTAATTCCAGTATTTTTAGCAGCAGCAATTTTGGGAGATACGATGAACTATCATATTGGTCATAAAGTAGGAACATCCATTCCACCAAAGAGCTTCCTTGGTAGAGTCGTTAAAAAAGAACGTATGGAGGCAGCAGAAAAATTCTTTAATACACATGGTGGTAAAACAATTGTTATCGCGCGTTTTATGCCATTCATCCGCACATTCATACCGTTTATTGCCGGCGCAAGTAAAATGAAGTATAGCTACTTCATAATGTATAACGTTGTAGGTGCAGTGTTATGGGTATTTAGCTGTACATTCCTAGGTTATTTCTTTGGTAATATTCCGATTATTAAAGAAAACTTCTCAACGGTTCTTATATTAATTATCTTTATTTCAGTTGTACCAGCAGTTATTGGTGCTATTAAATCAAAAGCAAGTGGAAAATAACAAAAGGACAGTCCAAATGTGATAAAAAATCACTTAGGACTGTTCTTATTTTTTTAGCTCATCATCAAAAATTAAGGATGACATTTGTTAAAACGTATGCCATGTATAAGTTGATTGGAGTTGAGGTTGGGCAACTCTAGGAAGCTGACAGCCGGAACGGAAATCAACCATACGTTATGGTGATGAGCCATTGTCCTATATAGGGTGTTAGTTATTGTAAGGAGACTTTTAGACAATTCCTTGAATGATAAGCAGACAGGAATGAAAAATGTTATAATATTGATTACTAGAAAATGGAGGGCGACGAAATGGAAGTATTTATCGGCAGACAGCCTATTTTTAACCTTCATGAACAAATCGTTGCGTATGAATTATTATATCGTAGCAAAAACGTGAATACTTTTCCGAAGGTAGATCCAGATGCTGCAACAATTGACGTACTAGTAAACTCATTTCTTTCAATTGGTATTGAAGAGGTAACAAAAGGTAAGCCTAGTTTTGTTAACTTTACAGAAAACTTGCTGATGAGTCAGATAAATGAATACTTGAATCCATCACAAGTTGTTATTGAGATTTTAGAGGACGTCCCTCTTACACCTCAGTTAGTAGAGAGAGTCATTGAATTGAAATCATATGGGTTTACTATTGCATTAGATGATTTTATTTTGAATGATGAAGTACAAGTTTATGATGAGTTATTTGCTTATATCGATTATATAAAAGTTGATTTTTTATTGTCACCATTACTGGAGCGAATGGAAATTGAAAATAAAGTGAAAGAAAATTTCCCTCACATAAAATTGCTCGCTGAAAAGGTCGAGACACGTAATCAATTTGAAGTAGCAAAGCATTCTGGCTATGAATTATTTCAAGGCTATTTTTTTGAGCAGCCCGAAATAATTACAGCAACCGATATACCAGCTAATACGATTCAATATTTATATATTATTACCCTATTAAAAGAAGAGGAACCTAATATCCAGTTATTAGCTGAAAATATTGAGCGTGATATTTCATTGACGTATAAATTATTGCAAATGGTTAATAATTCAGAGAAGCGCTCTAAATCCAAGGTTCGTTCGATCAAACAAGCGATTGTATTACTTGGAGTATCAAATTTACGAAAGTGGATTTATTTATTAGCGATGCGAGAAATTGATATGAATGCTGATAATGATATTTTTAAAGAAGTCATGCGTACATCGTTATTTAGAGCAAAAGTATGTGAGAAATTAGCTAAGCTTTCCTATAAGAAGAACTTTTCTGAATATTTTTTAATTGGGATGTTTTCATTGATAGATACTTTATTGCAAAGACCGATGAATGTTATTTTGCAACAGTTACCTTTTTCAGAAGCTATATCAGAAACGATTTTAGGTAATTCAACTGAAATGACACCTTATCTTGAATTTAGTATTGCGTTAGATAAATTAGATTGGTCAAGCTTAGAAGTATTAGCTCCTCAACTCAATTTTGATTTAACAAACATTGATCTTTTATACCAAGAAGCAATGGAATGGGCAGAAAAATCTTTCTAATTGGACCAAAAAATCTGTTCTTGATTAAAAAGTATAAATCTACATGGAGCTTTGAGAGGTTCAGTCCAATACTCGCGAAAAAAGCGCCCTGTTGAAACAAAAGATGCAGTCAAGTACATATTTTGGTGAAGAGCCAAAAAAATAGAAATAAGCTACCAGGCGTGTTGGCTAGGAAAAAATAGGTATATTATTGAGCGATAAAGGATTTTTATGTGGCTATTTTGCTAATATATCCCCATTTTTAACTGATTGTAGCGTAGGGCTACTCGACTCCCGCAGGAAAGCGAGTAGCCCGCAGTGGAAATCAGAGCCTTCTAATTTAATTAGGGTGGATAAAAGTGGTTAATCAACACACCTGATAAGTTACCTTAAAATTTTAAAGGTAGCTTATTTTTTTGTGTGCGCCTGGCATGCGCATGAACTATAGGGTGTAAGTCCCGAACCCCGAAGACAGAAGTAGAGGTTAGCCAAGAGCAAGGGTGTCCG